>WHTS01000029.1:0-41444 GCA_009377585.1 Betaproteobacteria bacterium | reverse complement strand
CGCGAGGCGCGGATCGAGCAGCGCGAGGCGCGCAATGGGGCACGGCTGCCGATTGTCGCGCTCACCGCGAACGCCATGGAAGGCGATCGCGAGCGTTGCCTGGAATGCGGCATGGACGAATACCTGTCGAAGCCGTTCAAGGCGCCTCAGCTCTATGCCATTCTCGCGCGCTGGCTGCCCGCGGGCGAGCCACGGCCGAAGCCGTCCGAGCCTGCGCCGCCGCCTGGGCTCGCAGCCGCAGCCAAGACGCTCGAGATCAACGCGATCGCGCAGATTCGCGCGGCGGGCGGATCCGACGCCGATCGTCTGCTGGAGAAAGTGCTGCGGCTTTACTGCGATTCCGTGCCGCAGATGCTCAAGTCGATGCAGGAAGCCGCCGGCAAGGGCGATTGCGTCGCGTTGCAGCGCGCGGCGCATGCGCTCAAGTCGAGCAGCCACAACGTGGGCGCGGTGCGCTTCGCATCGCTGTGCCGCGATCTCGAGACGGCCGCGCGCGCGGGGCAGGTCCGCTTCGATCGGCTCTCGGCGCTGGAGTTCGAATTCGATTCGGTGCGCAGAGCGTTGGAGCGCGTTGCGTGAGTGCGGCGGGGGGTGAAGGGTGAAGGGTGAAGGGTGAAGGGTGAAGGGTGAAGGGTGAAGACGGGCCACGGGTTCAGGCGACTTTCCCCTCTTCACCCTTCACCCTTCCCGTTGCACCCTTCACTCCATTCCCGCGCTGTTCGTCGCTTTGCATTTCGGCAGGCAGATGCGCCCCGATCAACTGCACCATCTGGGCGAACACCTTGGGCGTGCCGGCGATGAGGTTGCCGCTATCCATGTAGCCGTCATTGCCTTCGAGGTCGCCGACCAGGCCGCCGGCTTCGATCACGAGCAGCGCGCCGGCCGCGATGTCCCACGGCGCTAAGCCGAACTCCCAGAATGCGTCCAGGCGCCCCGCCGCCACGTAGGCGAGATCGAGCGCGGCCGCACCCGCGCGCCGCACGCCGGGTGCCTTCTGCATCACCTCGCGCAGGATGGCGAGGTAGGTGTCGATGTGCTTGAACTGCCGGAACGGAAAACCCGTGCCGATCAGTGCGTCGCCCACCCGTGCGCGCTTCGATACACGAAGCCGGTGGTCGTTGAGAAACGCACCGCGTCCGCGACTGGCGGTGAAAAGATCGTTGCGGTTCGGATCGTACACCACTGCCTGCGTGAGCACGCCGCGATGCATGAGCGCGATCGAAACCGCGTACTGCGGAAAGCCGTGCAGGAAATTGGTCGTACCGTCGAGCGGATCGACGATCCAGACGTACTCCGAGCGGCCGGTGGCGCCGCCTTCCTCTGCTAGAATCGCATGCGCCGGATAGGCGCCGCGCAGCGTCTCCACGATCGCGTGCTCGGCCTCCTGGTCGACCTCGGAGACGAAGTCGTTCACGCCCTTGGCGCGCACGGTCAGCACGTCCAGATTGCGCGTTGCGCGGTTGATCACGCCGCCGGCACGGCGCGCGGCTTTCACCGCGGTGTTGAGCATGGGATGGATGGTGTTCACGTCGTTGCGACTGCGTTCGGCCCGCGGCAATGCGAAGCCGATTCTAACAGGCGCGTTCGTCACGTCCGGAGATCCGTGCGATGGATGAATTCGCAGCGCTTGCGCGGTTCGATTGTAGCGTGCTGAGGTCGGACGAGCGGGGAGCAGCGTGCGGTGGATGAATTCGCAGCGCTCGCGCGCATTCGCGTCGTCCTGTGCGAACCGAGCCACCCGGGCAACATCGGCGCCGCTGCGCGCGCGTTGAAGACCATGGGGCTTGCGCGGCTCGAATTGGTGCGGCCGCGCCTTTATCCGCATCCGGACGCCGACGCGCGCGCAACGGGTGCGCTCGATGTGCTGCACGCTGCGCGCTGCCACGATACGCTTGACCAGGCGCTGGCCGCGGCGACGCTCGTCTGCGGGCTGAGCGCGCGGCGGCGCGATCTGACGCCGGAAGTCGCCGATGCCCGCATGGCGGCGCGCGAGATTGCGGCGCACTGCTGCAACGGCGAAGCCGCGATCGTGTTCGGCACCGAGCGCGTGGGACTGAGCATCGATGCGCTCAGCCGCTGCCAGCGCCTCGTTCGCATTCCGGCCAATCCCGCGTATCCGTCGCTCAATCTCGCTGCGTCGGTGCAGGTGATGGCCTACGAGCTGCGTTGTGCCTGCTTGGAAGCCGGGGCAGCCGCGCAGCCGCAGCGCAGCGTCCTCAATCCGGCGAGCCACGAAGAGGTCGAGCGGCTGGTCGAGCATCTCGAGCGCACGATGCGCGCGACCGGGTTTCTGCATCCCGATCGGCCGGGGCGCCTGGTGCAGCGCATGCGCCGGCTGCTGGCGCGCGCGCGGCCGGAGAGCGAGGAAGTGGCGATTCTGCGCGGATTCCTGCGCTCGGTGAGCGAGCGCGAGCCGCATTGAACCGGGATTCCGGTTCGCGGCGCGACGCCGACAATGCATTGAGCCGAATCATTCCGATTCACGGGGAAGCCGCCGACATTACATGGAACGAGTGACTCCGGTTCGCGGGTTGGCGCCGCGATTGAAACGGCGGTTAAACTAGCCGCCTTTGCGCACACGGCCCGACGTTCCGCCTCGCGGAGATCGTTCATGTTCGACCGGCTACGAGAAGACATTGGCGTGGTTTTCGAGCGCGACCCCGCGGCGCGCAACGCCTGGGAAGTGCTGACGTGCTACCCGGGCCTGCATGCCATCGCGCTGCATCGGTTGTCGCACCGAGTGTGGAACGCAGGTTTCAAGTGGCTCGCGCGTTTCATGTCGCACCTGGGCCGCTGGCTCACCGGTATCGAAATCCATCCGGGTGCGCAGATCGGCCGGCGCTTTTTCATCGATCACGGCATGGGCGTGGTGATCGGGGAGACCTCCGAGATCGGCGACGACTGCACGCTCTATCACGCGGTCACGCTGGGCGGCACGACCTGGAACAAGGGCAAGCGCCATCCGACGTTGGGCGCCAACGTGGTGGTGGGGGCGGGCGCGAAGATTCTGGGACCGATCAAGGTCGGCGCCAATGCCAAGGTCGGATCGAATGCGGTCGTGGTGAAGGACGTGCCGGCCGGGACCACCGCGGTGGGAATTCCGGCGCGCATTCTGGAGGAGCCTGGCTCGGGGTCAGCCGGCTTTGCCGCCTATGCGGTAAGCCGCGACATGAACGATCCGCTGGCGCAGGCCATTCACCGCCTGGTCGACCAATGCACCGAATACGACCGGCGCATCGCGCAGCTCACCGCCGCGCTGCGCAAGGCCGGCATCGCGGTCGACGACGCGCCGAACGGTCCCGAAATCGACCCGAACTATCTCGATCGAATTGTTGACTAACTTGCTTGGGAACTCTATAGTTGAGCGCATTGATCAACTATAGCGGTCCGGTGAAAACGTTATCGTTTTCTTCGTAAATTCAAAGCTCAAGCGAGGTGTAACGATGCGATTGACCACCAAAGGGCGGTTCGCGGTCACAGCCATGATGGACCTCGCACTGCGCGGAGACAGCGGGCCGGTGACGCTCGCCGAGATCAGCGCGCGACAGGGGATTTCCCTTTCCTATCTGGAACAGTTGTTCGGCAAGTTGCGCCGGCACGCGCTGGTCAATAGCGTGCGGGGGCCCGGCGGGGGCTATCGGCTCGCCAAGCCGACCGCCGAGATCGCGGTGGCCGACATCATTCTCGCCGTCGACGAGCCGATCGACGCCACGCAATGCGCCGGCAAAGAAAACTGCCAGGATGACCACAAGTGCCTGACGCACGACCTGTGGGCCAACCTCAATACGCACATTTTCAATTACCTGCGCTCGGTCACGCTGGCCGAGCTGGTACGCAATCATCAGGCGGGCGGGGTTTCGGTGATTCAGGTGACCGAGCGGCGCCCAGGCACAGCGCCGGCCGTAACGGCTTGACGGGCCCAATATTTCCAAGCGAAAACGACTATGGCAATCACACTCACGGAAAGCGCGGCAGTCCATATTCGCAAGCAGCTCGACAAGCGCGGGCGCGGCGTGGGGCTGCGCCTGGGCGTCAAGCGGGTCGGCTGCTCGGGGCTTGCCTACACCATGGACTACGCCGACCAGGTCGGCGACGACGACGTGGTGTTCGAGTCGCACGCGGCGAAGGTCGTGATCGGGCGCGACGCCCTGGCGTATGTGGACGGGACACGCGTCGATTTCCGCAAGGAAGGTTTGTCCGAGTCGTTCAGGTTCGACAACCCGAACGTTTCCGCCACCTGCGGCTGCGGCGAAAGCTTCAGCGTGGAAAAGAATGCGAGCACATTGGCATGAGCGCAGTTCTCAATGACTTGGTGAACCGGCCTTACGATGCCGGCTTCGTCACCGAGATCGAATCGGAAAACGCCCCGCGCGGTCTTTCCGAGGAGACCATTCGGCTCATTTCGGCGAAGAAGAACGAGCCCGACTGGCTGCTCGAGTTCCGGCTCGGCGCCTATCGCCACTGGCTTACGATGACAGAGCCCAGGTGGCCGAACGTGCATTACCCGCGGATCGATTTCCAGGACATCATCTACTACGCCGCGCCCAAGGCGAAGAAGCTGAAGAGCATGGACGAGGTCGATCCCGAGCTCATGCGCACGTTCGAGAAGCTGGGGGTGCCGATGAACGAGCGCGCCGCCCTGGCGGGCGTCGCGGTGGATGTGATCTTCGATTCGGTGTCGGTTGCGACCACCTACAAGAAGAAGCTGGCCGAGGTCGGCATCATCTTCTGCTCGATCTCGGAGGCGGTGGCGAACCATCCCGAGCTCGTGCGCAAATACCTCGGCAGCGTCGTGCCGTCGAGCGACAACTATTACGCAGCGCTCAATTCCGCGGTGTTCACCGACGGCTCGTTTTGCTACATCCCCAAGGGCGTGAAGTGCCCGATGGATCTGTCGACGTACTTTCGCATCAACACCCAGGACTCGGGTCAATTCGAGCGCACGCTGATCGTGGCCGAGGAAGACGCCTCGGTGTCCTACCTCGAAGGCTGCACGGCGCCGAAGTTCGATACCAACCAGCTGCATGCGGCGGTGGTCGAGCTTGTTGCGATGGACAACGCCGACATCAAGTACTCGACGGTGCAGAACTGGTACGCCGGCGATGAGAACGGTCGCGGCGGCATCTTCAACTTCGTCACCAAGCGCGGGCTGTGCAAGGGCGCGAACTCGAAGATTTCCTGGACGCAAGTCGAAACCGGGTCGGCGATCACCTGGAAGTACCCGAGCTGCGTGCTCCTGGGCGAAAACTCGATCGGCGAGTTCTACTCGGTGGCGCTCACCAACCACTATCAGCAGGCCGACACCGGCACCAAGATGATCCACATCGGCCGCAATACCCGCAGCCGCATCGTGAGCAAGGGAATCTCGGCCGGGCGCTCCAACAACAGCTACCGCGGGCTGGTGAAGGTGGGCACGAAAGCCGACGGCGCACGCAACTACTCGCAGTGCGATTCGATGCTGATCGGCTCCAATTGCGGCGCGAACACCTTTCCGTACATCCAGGTGCAGAACCCGAGCGCGAAGGTCGAGCACGAGGCGACCACGTCCAAGATCGGCGAGGACCAGCTGTTCTATTTCGCGAGCCGCGGCGTCGGCGCCGAAGAGGCCGTTTCGATGATCATCAACGGCTTCTGCAAGGATGTTTTCCAGCAGTTGCCGATGGAGTTCGCGGTCGAGGCGACCAAGCTGCTGGGTCTGAAGCTGGAGGGCAGCGTCGGATGATCAGGCAAGACGCTCCGATTCTGCTGGAGGTGCGCGATCTCGATGCCAGCATCGGCGCTCGCGCGATCCTCAAGGGCGTGAACCTCACCGTGCGCGCAGGCGAAGTGCATGCCATCATGGGGCCGAACGGCTCGGGCAAGAGCACGCTCGCCAAGCTCCTCGCCGGCCATCCGACTTACCAGGCGAGCGGCGGCACGGTACGCTATC
The DNA here is from genome assembly GCA_009377585.1 of Betaproteobacteria bacterium. Taxonomy (NCBI): domain Bacteria; kingdom Pseudomonadati; phylum Pseudomonadota; class Betaproteobacteria; species Betaproteobacteria bacterium. Next base: position 35,515 of record WHTS01000029.1, on the reverse strand, counting down.
GCGGCGAGGATCTGCTCCCGATGGCGCCTGAAGCGCGCGCGCAGGCGGGCCTTTTCCTCGGCTTCCAGTACCCGGTCGAGATCCCGGGCGTGTCGAACGCGCAGTTCCTGCGCCTTGCCTACAACGCGGTGCGGTCCGCGCGCGGCGAGGACGAGCTCGATCCGCTCGAGTTCGACGACCTCGTGCGCGAGAAGCTTGCGATGGTGGCGATGGACCCGAGCTTTCTCGAGCGCAACGTCAACGAAGGGTTCTCGGGCGGGGAGAAGAAGCGCAACGAGATCCTGCAGATGGCGCTGCTCGAGCCTGTGGTCGCGCTGCTCGACGAAACCGATTCGGGCCTGGACATCGATGCGCTGCGCGTGGTGGCCGGGGGCGTCAATGCCCTGGCGAGCCCCGACAAGGCGATCGTCCTGGTCACGCACTATCAACGTCTGCTCAACTACATCGTGCCCGATTACGTGCACGTCATGGAGGGTGGGCAGATCATCAAGACCGGTGGGCGCGAGCTTGCGCTGGAGCTCGAAGCGCGCGGTTACGACTGGGTCCGGGCGGAGTACGAGCGCCGGGAGGCAGCTTGAATCCCATGGCGGCGACCGGCAGCAGCCCTTTCCTGACCACCCTCCTCGCCGAGCGGCCGCCCGCCGGGTCCGAGTTCGAGTGGTTGAGCCGCTTGCGCTCGCAGGCGCTCGAGCGGGCCAATGCGCTGAGCGTGCCGAGCACGCGCGACGAGGAGTGGCGCTTCACCGACCTGTCTGCGCTCACGCGGCTCTCGTTCCAACCGGTACGCTCGGCCGGTGCGCTGGACGCCGCGGATTTGCGTACGCGGTTCATCCCGGAAGCGTGCGCGCGACTGGTGTTCATCGACGGCGTGTTTGCACCGCAGCTCTCCGAGCTTCCGGCCGTGGGCGGGGTGCTCGTGTCCGAGCTGCGCGCGGCCATCCATTCCAGCCGCGCAGCGGAACTGGAAGCGCACCTCGGCAAGCTGGCGCGCATCGATGCGAATCTTTTCGCCGCGCTCAATACCGCGTTCCTCGATCACGGCGCAGTGATCGTGCTCGATGCCGATGCCGCGCTTTCCGCGCCCGTGCAGATCCTGCACGTCGCCACCCGGCGCGAGCGAGCGCATGCAATCTATCCGCGCACGCTGCTGATGGCAGGGGCGCGCAGCCGCTGCACGCTGATCGAAGATTTCATCGCTACCGAAGATGCCGGCTATTTCGCCGCCCCGGTCACCGAGATCGTGGTTGCGCGCGAGGCCTCGATCGAGCACGTGCGGCTGCAGCGCCAGGCGCCTGGTGCGTTCGATCTCGGTACCTGCGCCGTTGCGCAAGCCGCCGGCAGCCGCTACCAGGCGGCGAACGTCGTGCTGGGCGCACGGCTGTCGCGGCTCGACTGGCACGTGGCGCACGAAGGCCCGGGTTGCGAAACCGTGCTCGACGGGCTGACGCTGATCGGCGCGCGCCAGCTCGCGGATACCCACAGCATGGTCGATCACGCCCATCCGCAAGGGCGGCTGCGGCAGCTGTACAAGGCCGTTGCGAGCGGTGGCGCGCATGCCGTATTCAACGGCAAGATCCTGGTCCGGCAGGGTGCGCAGCGTACCGATGCGGCGCAATCGTGCCGCGGCCTGCTGCTCTCGGCGCGCGCGCAGATCGACGCCAAGCCGCAGCTCGAAATCTTCGCCGACGACGTCAAGTGCGCGCACGGCGCGGCGATCGGCCAGCTCGATCCCGAGGAAGCGTTCTACCTGCAATGCCGGGGTCTATCGGCGCAGAAGGCGCGCAACCTGCTGACGTATGGCTTTGCCGCCGAGGTGATCGAGCGCATCCCGGTGGCCAGTGTCGTGCGCGAGCTCGAACGCGCACTGGTCGAACGCACCGTGGAGGTCGCGTGAGCTCCAAACTCGCCACCACGCCCGGTCCGCGCGCCGACGAGCTCGGCTTCGATGTCGAGCGCATCCGCGAGGATTTCCCGATCCTGCGCACGCGCGTGAACGGCAAACCGCTGGTCTTCCTCGACAACGCCGCTTCCAGCCAGATGCCGCAAGCGGTGATCGACCGCTACGTGCGCTATCGCTCGAGCGAGCACGCGAACATCCACCGCGGCGTGCACCATCTTTCCGAAGTCGCCACGCGCGAGTACGAAGCGGTGCGCGGGCGCGTGCGCGCCTGGGTCAATGCGAGCGAAGAACGCGAAATCATCTACACCAGCGGCACCACCGATTCGATCAATCTCGTCATGCACGGTTACGGGCGCAAGTTCATCGGAGCCGGCGACGAGATCATCCTGTCGGTGCTCGAGCACCATTCCAACATCGTGCCGTGGCAGATGCTGGCCGAGGAGAAGGGCGCCCGTATCCGCGTCATCCCGTGCAACGATGCCGGCGAGCTCCTGATGGGCGAGTATCGCAAGCTCTTCAGCGACAGGACCCGCTTCGTCGCGGTCACGCACGTATCGAACGCGCTCGGCACGGTGAATCCGATTGCCGAAATGGCCGCGATCGCGCACGGCCACGGCGTTCCGGTGCTGGTCGATGGCGCGCAGGCCGCACCCCATCTGCCGGTCGATGTGCAGGCGCTCGACTGCGACTTCTATGCCTTCTCGAGCCACAAGATGTGCGGGCCGACCGGTGCCGGAATCCTCTATGGGAAAGCGCGCCACCTGGAAGCGATGCAGCCCTTCCGCGGCGGCGGCGACATGATTGCGTCGGTCACTTTCGAGAAGACCACCTACGCGCCGATCCCGCACAAGTTCGAAGCGGGCACCCCGGCCATCGCCGAAGTGATCGGCCTGGGGGCTGCGATCGACTACCTGAACGCGATCGGTATCGGTCAGATCAAGGCGCACGAAGACGAGCTGTTGCGCCACGCCACCGACCGGGTCGGCGCACTGCCGGGTGTGCGCATCATCGGAACCGCCAGGGAAAAGGCGGCGGTGCTGTCGTTCGAGCTCGACGGCATCCACCCGCACGATGTCGGCACGCTGCTCAACGAGGAAGGTGTCGCGGTACGCACCGGGCACCACTGCGCGCAACCGGTGATGCGGCGTTTCGACGTGCCGGCCACCGTGCGCGCGTCGTTCGCGTTCTACAACACGCTGCCCGAAATCGACACCCTGGTTGCTGCAATCAGGAAAGTGCAAAAGGTTTTCGCAGGATGAGTGCCGCCAACCACCTCTACCAGGAAGTCATCCTCGACCACAACCGCAAGCCGCGCAACTTCGGCAAGCTCGTCGACGCAAGCCACCAGGCCGAGGGACTCAATCCGCTGTGCGGGGATCACCTCTGGGTATATCTGCGCCTGAAGGACACGCAAGTCGAGGCGATCGGTTTCGAGGGCCAGAGCTGCGCCATCTGCAAGGCCTCCGCATCGATGATGACGCATGCGGTGAAAGGCAAGAGCGTGGCCGATGCGAAAGCGCTCGCGCAGGAATTCCGTGACATGGCGCTGGGCCGGCTCGACACCGACTCGGGTGAGCATCATCTCGGTCGCCTCGAGGTGTTCGCCGGCGTGCGCGACCTGCCCACCCGGGTTAAGTGCGCGATCCTGCCGTGGCACACCTTGCATGCGGCGTTGAATTCGCTGGCGCAGGCGTCGACCGAGGGTGAGGCCGATCCGGTTCCAGGATCGGGAGTGGAGCAAGCTTAAGCCATGCCCAGGATCGCCGAGATCGAGGGGACGCCCAACCCCAACGCGAAGAAGTTCATCCTCAGGGAACCGCTCACCTGGGGCATCTCCCGCGCGTACGATAACGCCGAACAGGCGCAGGAAGATCCGCTCGCGTCGCAGCTGTTCGCCATCGATAACGTGACCAACGTCTTCTATGTCGATCACTGGATCACGGTCACGCAGGACGGAGAAGCCGAGTGGCCGGAGCTCCTGCGCAAGCTCGCCGAGCCCATTCGAAGCGCGCCCTCGGCGGAGATCCAGTCGGAGCAGCAATACGGCACCACGACGTTTACGCCGAACGTCGAGGAGATGACGCCGGGAGAGCAGGAGCGTTTCGCCCGCATCAACGAGCTGCTCGACGAACAGGTGCGGCCCTACCTGCAGGGCGATGGCGGCGACTTGTACGTGGTGGGCTTGAAGGGCAACATGCTCGAAGTCCACTACCAGGGTGCATGCGGCAGCTGCCCCAGCTCCATCTCGGGCACGCTCGCCGGCATCGAAGGGCTCGTGCGCTCGATCGAGCCGGATATCGAAGTGGTCGCCGTCTAGCGAGCTTCCAAAAGATGGCCGGCCGCTCGCTCCCTCACTTGCAGTGCGCGCATCGGCATGCAGGCCGATGCCGTTCGGTCGGCGCGGACCATGGTCCGCGAATTCCCGCCCTCACCCCCCAACCTCTCTCCCGGAGGGAGAGGGGAGCATCGTGTGGAAAGCGGCTTGTCAGCCACTTTCCGGATCGTCAATAAACGGTCCCGGCTCGCGCGATGGCCGACTGGGTCGATGTCGCAGCCGCGGACGAGCTCGGTCCGGGGCAGGTCCGAGTGGTCGACGCCGACGGCACAATGATCGCGGTCTTCAATATCGAGGGCAGCTACTATGCCATCGAGGACGTCTGCACGCACGACGGCGGGGAGCTCGCGAGCGGGACGCTGGAGGGCGACCAGATCGAATGTCCGCGCCACGGCGCGCGCTTTTGCGTGCGCACCGGCGAGGCGCTGAGCGCGCCGGCTTACGAACCGACGGCGACGTTTCCGGTGCGCGTCGAAAACGGCATCGTCCAGGTTCGCGACGACCGCTGGGACTGACGCATGGATACGCTCACTCACGCCCTGTCGGGGGCGCTGATGGCGCGTGCGGTCGTTCCGGCGCGGCCGGCGTACGCGACCCGGGCCGATTGCGTAGCGCTCGGCTTTCTCGCCGCCGCCTTTCCCGATTCCGACGTCGTGCTCTCTTACGTCTCGCCGCTTGCCTATCTGCATTACCATCGCGGCGTCACGCACTCGCTTCTGCTGCTGCCGCTGTGGGCGTTCTTGCTGGCGTGGGTCTGGTCGCGGCTGCGCCGCAGGCGCGAGGCATTCCGCAGCTATCTGCTGGTGGCCGTGCTCGGCATCGGCATGCATATCCTGGGTGATCTGATCACGTCCTTCGGCACCATGATCTTCGCGCCGCTCACCGATCTGCGGGTGGCGTGGAATACAACTTTCATCATCGACCCGTGGCTCAGCGGCATCGTCGCGATCGCACTACTCGCGGCTGCGCTTTTTCGCGGCTCGCGCATACCCGCGCTCCTGGGGGTGGCCGCCCTCTGCGGCTACATCGGATTCCAGGCGCTGCAACGGCAACGGGCAATCGATGTCGGCGAAGCGCACGCACGCTCGCAAAGCCTCGAGCAAGCATCGGTGAGCGCACTGCCGCGCCCGGTGTCGCCGTTCAACTGGATGGTGATCGTGGACACGCCGGGGACGTATCACTACAGCTTCGTCAACTTGCGGCGCTCGCAAGTCAGGCAGATCGGAGCGGATGACGGCTTCATCGCGCGGCTCGATGCGCCGTATCGTCCGGTCGCGATGGCGCGCTGGGAAACCGTGACCAAGCTCGGCGACGGCGTGGATCGAGCGCTGGCCGAGCAGGCGTTCCAGCAACCCGCGTTCCGCTTCTTTCGCTGGTTCGCGGCCTACCCGGTGCTGGCGGCCGTCGAGCGCGGCAACCCGTCCGAGTGCGTATGGTTCCAGGATTTGCGCTTCCTCACTCCGGGGCGCGACGGCTGGCCGTTTCGCTATGGGATGTGCCGGGAGAACTCCGGTCCCTGGCAGCCATACCAGGCACTCGCTCCCGGCGAGAGCATCGCGCTGTCGCGTTGAATCTGCCAGCGCATTCTTTCATCGCGCAGGGGCCGATGTACCGTTGCCTGCTGGTTCGAACCCGCAGACCACACCACCCCGGCGCTTCGCGCCACCCCTCCTCCTGAGAGGAGGGGAGATACAAACACCCTTCCTCTCCTGAGAGAAGAGGAAATACAAACTCCCTTTCCTCTCCTGAGAGGAGGGGAAATACAAACACCCTTCCTCTGTTGGAAAAAGGATATCCAGCATTCTTCCCCTCCTGGCAAGGAGGGGCTGGACGCGACAATGTCGCGGACGGGGTGGTCCGGCGACCCGCAGCGGTGTCTCGTCCCTGATCGCTTCCTCTCCTGGCAAGGAGGAGTTTGGACGCGACGATGTCGCGGACAGGGTGATACCGCAGTGGTGTTGCCAGCACCTACTCGAACAAATTCAGCACGCCGTCGAGACCGACGTAGTCCAGGCAGTGAGTGGTGGCTTGTCGCACCGCCGGCTTGGCGCGAAAGGCAATCGACACGCCGGATTCCTGCAAGAACGGAAGGTCGTTCGCGCCATCGCCGATCCCTATCACCTGGCTGCGCGTGAGGCCAAGCGAGGCGCGTATGCGCACGAGCTCGGCTGCCTTGCCGTGCGCATCGACGATCTCGCCCAGCAAGCGGCCGGTCAGTTTGCCACCGACGACCTCCAGCCGGTTGGCGCAAGTGAAGTCGATCGCCAGGCGAGCCTTGAGCCGCTCGGTGAAGAAGTCGAAGCCGCCCGAAACGAGCAGTGTGCGAATCCGCTGCGCGCGCAGCCCCTTCAGCAGGCGCTCCGCGCCCGGCGTGAGTTGCAGCCGATCACGGTAGACCCGCTCGAGCGCGTCTTCGTCGAGCCCCGCGAGCAGCTGCACCCGCCGGCGCAGGCTTTGCGCATAGTCCAGCTCGCCGCGCATGGCCGCCGCGGTGATCGCCGCGACCTCGGCCTTGATGCCCTGCATGTCGGCGATCTCGTCGATGCACTCGATCGAGATGAGCGTCGAGTCCATGTCCATGACCGCCAGGCCGAAATCGGTGAGCCGCCGGCCCGTGGGCACATAGGCATGATCGAGCTGCGCGCGAGCACACAAAGCCGTGACATCGCCGTGCGGCTGAGCTTCGTCTATCCGGAAAGCATTCGGACCGATGCGCTCGATGCGCTTTCCGTCTGTGAGCTTCGCCAGCGCCTTGAGATCGGCCGTGGCGACTTCGGCGCCTTGAATGACGAGATTCGACATCGAGGTTGAGGCTGGTCAATCAAGTATTCTACGGGCTTGGCCCGCATGCAGCCACGTCCTTCCGGACGATGGCGGCGCAATTCTTGTGTGCCAGACTTGCGGCTGCGGTGCACTTGCCAGTAGCGGCGGCCCGACGAGGGAGGCGGAAGCGATGGCCGAGGAAGTCCAGCCGAGGCGATTCAAGGATGTCCTGAACGCGGAGATCGACCTCATCGCCGACGCGCGCAGCAGCTGCGGACTCGGAGCCGAGATGGTCGAGCCCCCTGCTTCCGACGACGAGGCGGCCGCGGCAAATCGGGCCCGCAGTGCGAATCTCGTTGGCCTGGCATTGTCCGGAGGTGGCATCCGCAGCGCGACTTTCAATCTCGGCATGCTGCAATCGCTCGCCCGATATGGATTGCTCACGCGCTTCGATTACCTGTCGACGGTATCCGGCGGCGGCTATATCGGCGCCTGGTTGTCCGCGTGGGTCCATCGCCATCCGCAGGGTGCGCGCGGTGTGCAACAGGCGCTGCGCGACGGCGTCGTGGGCGAGAAGCCGGAGCCGCCGCAGATCGGCTGGCTGCGCGACTATAGCAACTACCTCGTGCTGCGGCTCGGTTTCTTCAGCGGTGACAGCTGGTCCACCATCGCGATCTACCTGCGCAACCTGTGGCTCAACCTCACGCTGATCGTTGCGTGCCTCGGATTCGCGCTGTTGGCTCCGAGGTTGCTGATTCATGCGCTCGACTGGATACCCGGCATCTGGTTCGGTCCTATCGGGATCGGTTCGATCGCCGTGTCGGTCGCCTGCATTCTGCTCAATTCCAACGTCGACAATCCGCATTGGCGCTTATTGCGCATCCAGCCTGGCGTGCTACTCGCCATCGTTGCGCCCGGAACGATCGCGGCTTTGTTTCTGGCGCATGCGCTGATCGTCGACTTTCCGCTGGCGGCCGCGATGCGAACGTTCATTGCGTCGCTGCGCGAACCTCTGTTCACCGTGGCCTCGATGTGGCCATCGTCCTGGTGGCCCCGGTCGGCTTCGCCGGAAGCGCTTTGGCCGCAGGCGCTGTGGCCGAATCCGCAGCCGATGCACATGGCCTCATGGATACTTTCCGGCGCCTTCGTGTACACGCTGCCCTGGGCACTGGGCGCGGCCGCGAGCCTGTTCTTTCCGGCGAGCGGCCGCTTCCGCTGGGACTACGTGGTGTTGTGGGCGCCCTTTGCCGGCGCCTTGATCGGCTGGATGTGCTACGGCTATTCGGTCGTCGGCCTGCAGGTGGCGGTTTCGTATTGGGAGGCGTCGTCGTGGCTCATCACGGCGTTCGGCGTGCCCGCGTTTCTGAGCATCATAGCCTTCGGCCTGGTGCTGCACATCGGGCTGGTGAGCCGCGGTTTCAGCGAGGACGTGCGTGAATGGTGGGGACGCCTGGGCGGCTGGGCGACGCTGGTGATGTTCGCCTGGGGGATCGGCTTCGCGGTGGTCATCTATACGCCCGCGGTCATGGACTGGGCAGGGCAATGGATGGCAGCGCTCAGCATCGGCTGGATCACGACTACGATCGTGGGCGTGCTGCTCGGCCGGACGGCCTCGACCACGGTGCTGCGGCCCGGGCGCATCCTGGAGTGGATCACGGCGGTGCTGCCCTACGTCTTCGTCGCGGGGCTGATCATCGCGGTTGCGATCGGGATGCATTGGGCGCTCGCACCCGATCCGCTGCTGTGCACTCCGGATGCCGTCGCAGCCGAAGCAGCCTCGGCAGCCGCGCCGTCGGGCGGCGTACCGCCGCCGCCGGAGTTCTCGCAGCATGCGGCCGTGGCTTATTGCGAGCTCGCGCTGACGCGCATCGTCGAACTGGCGCTGCTGATGTTCGGGCTCGCCGTGCTGGCGATCGTGCTCTCGTCCCGGGTCGACGTGAACGTGTTCTCGCTGGGGCCCCTGTACCGCAACCGCCTGCTGCGCTGCTATTTCGGCGCCAGCCGGACGGTTCGGCGCCCGCATCCGTTCACCGGCTTCGACCGCGAAGACGACATCGCGCTTGCCGACCTCGCCAGCTCGAAGCAGCGGCCGTATCCGATCGTCAACACGGCGATCAACCTCACCACCGGGCAGAAGCTCGCCTGGCAGCATCGCAAGGCCGGCTCGTTCGTCTTCACGCCGCTGTACTGCGGCTATCAGATGCCCGAGGAAGGGAGCTCGCGCTGGATCGGACGCTACTGCGCGACACAGGATTATGTGAGCGGCGTATCGCGCTTCAGACGCAAAGGCTCGATCGCCCTCTCGAACGCGGTCACCATCTCCGGGGCGGCTGCAAGCCCGAACGCCGGCTATCACTCCTCGCCCACGGTCGCGTTCCTGCTCACCGTGTTCAGCGTCCGGCTCGGCAGCTGGTTCCAGAATCCGCGCCGGCCCAAGGTGTGGGCGAGGCCGGGTCCCAGCCAGAGCTTGCGGCCGTTGCTGAGCGAATTGTTCGGGCTGTCGAACGATAGCAGCGACTTCGTCTACCTGAGCGACGGCGGGCACTTCGAGAATCTCGCCATCTACGAGCTGGTGCGCCGGCGCTGCCGCTTCATCGTCGCCTGCGATGCGAGCTGCGACCCCAGGAGCACGTTCGAAGACCTGGGCAACGCGATCCGCAAGTGTCGCATCGATCTCGGCGTCGACATCGAGATCGATACCAGCGCGCTCGTGCCCCAGGGCGATGCGCGCGTAAGTCCGCACCATTGCGCGCTCGGGCTCATCCGTTACGATCGCGTGCAGGCACGCGCGGGCAGCGTGGGCTACCTGCTCTACATCAAGACGACGCTATGCGGCGCCGAGCCGCAGGACGTCGCCCAGTATCGCAACGAGCACCCCGAGTTTCCGCACCAGACGACGGTCGACCAGTTCTTCGACGAGCCGCAGTTCGAGAGCTATCGCCGGCTCGGGCTGCACATCGGCGACACCGTGCTGCAAAGTGCGGTCGCGCGCGCCCGCAGCGAGGAGCCGCGGGCGCAGGACGTGACGCGCGACAACGATGACGCGGACATCGACATCGAGCGCTTGTTCAAGGAGCTGCGCCAGCGCTGGTATCCGCGCCTGGCGCTGGCCGAAGGCGCGGTGACGCGCCACGGCGATGCGCTCGACCGCATTCTCGATCACATTCGGTGCGATGAAAGGCTGCGCTTCCTCGATCGCCAGCTCAATCCCGAATGGCCATATCTCGAGCACAAGGTCGGCGCTCAATCCCATGCTCAGCCCTGGCTGCCCAACGACGTGCTGGCGTTGCGCGCAGCGTTCTACCTGTGCGAATCGATCATCCAGCTCATGCAAAGCGTCTACATCGACGTGAGCCTGGAGACGACTTACGACCATCCCGACAATCGCGGCTGGATGAACCTCTTTCGCCGTTTCGCTGCGGCCGGCATGGTGCGCGTCACCTGGGCGGTGTCGAGCGCATCGTACGGCGCGCGCTTCCAGAGCTTCTGCCAGCACCACCTCGGGCTGGGCGATCCGGATGTCACGATCGACGCCGAGCTGACCGTGGCACAGCTGCACCACGAGCGCACCGAGGTCCTGGCGAGCGTGCTGGAAGGCAACGTCATCGAGGCTCTGCATCGCACCGGAGAAGTCGTCGCTTCGGACCAGGTCGTGCGTTTCGCCTTGACGGTGCGCAGCGCGCTCGCGGGCACATCGGAGCAATCGACCTTCGGCTTTCCGGTCGCGTTCGCGGTGTTGCGCAGTCAGGCCGAGCGTCCCGGCCACTGGGGATTGCGCTATTTCCGCGTGGCCGACCACCTGCAGCGCATGGGGGTGGGATGGTCTTCGCTGCTCGCGCTGCTCGCCGCCTATCCGGGTACGCGGCTGGACCTCGCAACGCGAGCGCCGGAGCTGCGCGGCGCCAATGCGGTCGCCGACCGCGAGCGCTTCGAGCGCATGTTCCGTGCCGCTCGGCGCATCAGCTCGCGCGCATCGCAGCCTGCGCCTGGACCGGCCTTGCAAGCTCGCGAAACGCTTCCTTGATCGCCGCAATGCGAACCGCGATATCGCCGGCCGGAATCGCGATCCTCAGGCGGTCCTGGCCCGCGAAGCGGTAGTTGCGGCGGGTCTGGACGAGCTGGATCACGCGCGCCGGATCGATATCGGCGTGACGACCGAACTGCAGCTGCACGATCTCGGAGCCGGCGTCGATGCGCGTGATGCCCAGCGGTGTGCCCAGGATGCGCAGGCGGTGCATCTCGATCAGCACCTGCGTGGGCAGCGGCGTCAGGCCGAAGCGGTCGATCAGCTCCTCGGTGATCTCGTCGAGCGCCTCGACGCTCTCGCAGCTCGCCATGCGCTTGTACAGCACCAGGCGCTCGTGCACGTCGCTGCAGTAGTCGCTCGGCAGCAGTGCGGGACAGTGCAGATTGATCTCGGTGGCGATCCCGAGCGGCTCGGTGAGATCCGGTTCCTGGCCGCGCTTCAATGCCTGCACCGCGGACTGCAGCATGGAAGCATAGAGATTGAAGCCGACCTCGGCCATCTCGCCGCTCTGGCCCTCGCCCAACACTTCGCCCGCCCCCCGGATCTCGAGGTCGTGCATCGCGAGATAGAACCCGGAGCCCAGCTCCTCCATCATCTGGATGGCTTCCAGGCGCTTGCGCGCCTGCGTGGTGATCGCCTCTTCGTCCGGGATCAACAGATAGGCATACGCCTGATGATGCGAGCGTCCGACCCGACCGCGCAGCTGATGCAGCTGGGCGAGGCCGAAGCGGTCGGCACGGTTGATGACGATGGTATTGGACGTCGGGATGTCGATGCCTGTCTCGATGATGGTCGTGCACAGCAGCACGTTGAAGCGCTGCTGGTAGAAATCGCGCATGACCTGCTCGAGCTCGCGCTCGCGCATCTGACCGTGCGCAACCCGGATGCGTGCTTCGGGCACCAGGCGCGCGAGCGATTCCTCCTGGCGCTGGATGGTGTCGATGTCGTTGTGCAGGAAATACACCTGGCCGCCGCGCTTCAGCTCCCGCAGCAACGCCTCGCGGATGAGCCCCGCGCTGGTAGGCGAAACGAAGGTTTTGATAGCGAGCCGCCGCTGCGGTGCCGTGGCGATGACGGAGAAATCGCGCAGCCCTTCTAAGGCCATGGCGAGCGTGCGTGGAATAGGCGTGGCGGTGAGCGTGAGCACGTCGACTTCCGCCCGCAGCGCTTTCAGCCGCTCCTTCTGGCGCACGCCGAAACGATGCTCCTCGTCGATGATGACGAGCCCCAGCTGCTTGAATTTGATGTCCGGTTGGATCAGCTTGTGGGTGCCGACGACGATATCGATCTCGCCGCGGCCGAGACCCTGCAGCGTGCGCGCGACTTCCTTGCCGGAGCGGAAGCGTGAGAGCTCGGCGATTTTCACGGGCCAGTCGGCGAAGCGATCGGAGAAAGTCTGGAAATGCTGTTCGGCGAGCAGCGTCGTCGGCACCAGTACCGCGACCTGGCGGCCGTCCATCACCGCGACGAACGCGGCACGAAGCGCCACCTCGGTCTTGCCGAAGCCCACGTCGCCGCAGACCAGGCGGTCCATCGGCTTGCCGTCCTGCAGGTCGTACACCGTGGCCGTGATGGCGGCGGCCTGGTCGGTCGTCTCCTCGAACGGAAACGCATCGCAGAACGCTTCGTAGTCGTGCGGCTTCAGCTTGAAACTGTGACCCTTGCGCGCGGCACGTTGCGCATAGAGATGCAAGAGCTCCGCGGCAGTGTCGCGTACCTGCTGCGCGGCGCGGCGCTTGGCCTTCTCCCATTGCCCGCTGCCGAGCGTGGAGAGCGTGACCTGGTCGGCCGCGGCGCCGGCATAGCGCCCGATCAGGTGCAACTGCGTGACCGGCACGTAGAGCTTGTCGGCGTTGGCGAATTCGAGCATCAGGTATTCGCTCGCGCCGTCGCCGAGATCGAGCGTCTGCAGGCCCTGGTAGCGGGCGATGCCGTGGCCTTCGTGCACCACCGGGTCGCCGATGCGGATCTCGGACAGATCGCGCACCATCGCTTCGCTGGAAATGCGCTTGCCGACTTCGCGCGCGGCACGCGTGCGAGCCTGCGCGGCGTAGAGCTCGTTCTCGGTGACGATCGCGATGCCGTCCGCGTCGAGCACGAAGCCGCCAGCAAGCGGCGCCACGCCGAGCATCGCCTTGGCGTCGTGAGCGCGAAACGCTGCATAGTCGGCGCAAGTCGGCAGGCGCAGGCCGTACTCGGCGAAGTAGGCTGCCATCGTCTCGCGCCGTCCGAGGCTGTCGGCCGCGACCAGGACGCGGCCTTCGACGCGCTCGATGAACGACTTCAGCCGTCGCAGCGGATCGTCGGCACGCCGTTCTACCGCGATCTGCGGCAGCGGCGCGGTCGGGCACGCGATGGTCGCGCGCGCCTGTGCAGGTTCGGCCTGCACTGCGGAGGCATCGGCGGCCGGAACGTCGGGCTCGATGCGCGTCTGTGCAGGCTCGGCCTGAACTGCGGAGGCCGCGACGGCCCGCGTGTCGAGCTCGATACGCGCGAACGGCTTGATCGCGCCGAACAGCTGATCCTGCGCGAGGAAGAGCTCCGCCGGCTCCAGCAACGGCCGGTCGGGGTCGCCGCGCATGAGCGTATAGCGTGCGTGCGTGTCTTCCCAGAAGCGCGCGATCGATGCGCCGATGTCACCGTGCACGCACAGCAGCGTGTCGGCCGGGATGTAGTCGGTCAGCAGCGCCGTCTGCTCGAAGAACAGCGGCAGGTAGTATTCGATGCCAGCCGGCACGCCACCGCGGCCGATCGCCTTGTACAGCTCGCGCTTGGACGGGTCGCCCTCGAAGCGCTCGCGAAAGCGGCGCCGGAAGTACGCGCGCGCGTCGTCGTCGAGCGGGAACTCGCGCCCCGGCAGCAGGCGCACGTCATTGACCTTGTAGATCGTGCGCTGGGTGTCGACGTCGAACGTGCGCAGGCTCTCGATGTCGCGATCTTCCAGATCGATGCGGTAGGGCAGCGCGCTGCCCATGGGGAAGAGATCGATCAAGCCGCCGCGCACGCAATACTCGCCCGGCGCGACAACCTGGGTGACGTGACTATAGCCGGCGAGGGTGAGTTGAGCGCGGAAGCGCTCGAGATCGAGCGTCTGTCTCTGTTTGAGGAAGAACGTGCGTCCGGCAAGATATTCCGCCGGAGTGAGCCGGTAGAGCGCGGTGGTGACGGGCACGGTGATCACGTCGAACGCCCGCTGCGTCATGTGGTAGAGCGTGGCGAGACGGTCGGACACCAGGTCCTGGTGCGGCGAGATCTGGTCGTAGGGCAGCGTCTCCCAATCCGGAAGCATGAACACCCGCAGCTTCGGCGCGAAGTAGGGCAGCTCCTGGGTCAGGCGCTGCGCGTCCGCGGCGCCCGCCGTGAGCACGACCAGCGGCCGGCCGCTCGCCGCAAGCTCCGCGAGCGCAAGCGCGTCGGCCGAGCCGGCGAGCCCGGAATAACGATGCCGCATGCCGGCGGCGGGCGGGGGAGCACTGAGTATCATGCTTCAGCCAACGGATGAGGCGCCGAGGCGTCAGGCGCAAGCTCGCATCGGGACGACGCCAGCGGCTGCGATTATATCGTCCGCCTTGCTCGATCTCCCCGCACTCCCGTTCTCCGGAAAAGGGGCCAGGCTCGCTTTTCCAGGGAAAGAGGAAAAGGGGCCAGGCTCGCAAGAGAAAATAATCGAGCCTGGCCCGGAGCCTGGCCCCTTTTTCCGGGCCCCTTTTTCCGCGGGCGGTATACTGGCCCGCGGTTCCACGCCAGGGTGCTTCGTTCACCACGCAGGTTCGACAAGGAGAATGCGCGATGAGATTCGAAACGATCGCCGTACACGGCGGCTACTCGCCGGAGCCAACCACCAAGGCGGTCGCGGTGCCGATCTACCAGACCACCTCGTACGCCTTCGACAACACCCAACATGGCGCCGATCTGTTCGACCTCAAGGTGCAGGGCAACATCTACACCCGCATCATGAATCCCACCCAGGACGTGCTGGAGAAGCGGGTGGCGGAGCTGGAAGGCGGCATTGCCGGCCTCGCGCTCGCCTCAGGCCAGGCGGCAGTCACCTACTCGATCATGACCATCGCCGAGGCGGGTGACAACGTCGTGTCGGCTTCCACGCTCTACGGCGGCACCTACAACCTGTTTGCGCATACCCTGCCGCAGTTCGGCATCGAAGCGCGCTTCGCCGACTATCGCGAGCCGGGTGCGTTCGAGCGCCTGATCGACACCAAGACCAAGGCACTGTTCTGCGAATCGATCGGCAACCCACTCGGCAACATCACGGACTTCGAGCGCCTGGCCGAGATCGCGCATCGCCACGGCGTGCCGCTGATCGTCGACAACACCGTTCCCACGCCCTACCTTTGTCGGCCCTTCGACCACGGCGCCGACATCGTGGTGCACTCGCTCACCAAGTACCTCGGCGGCCATGGCAACTCGATCGGCGGCATGATCGTCGATTCGGGCAAGTTTCCCTGGGCGCAGCACAAGGCCAGGTTCCGCCGGCTGAACGAGCCCGACGTCTCCTACCACGGGGTGGTTTATACCGAGGCGCTCGGGCCGGCTGCCTACATTGGCCGGGCGCGCGTGGTGCCTTTGCGCAATACCGGTGCCGCCATCAGTCCGTTCAATGCCTTCCTCGTGTTGCAAGGCGTGGAGACGCTGGCGCTGCGAATGGACCGGATCTGTGCGAACACGCTCGCGGTCGCGCAGTATCTCGAGGCACACCCGAAGGTGACCTGGGTCAACTACGCCGGCCTGCCCGCGCACAGCGATCATCCGCTGGTGCAGAAATATATGGGCGGGCGCGCTTCCGGGATTCTCACCTTCGGTGTGAAAGGCGGGCGCGAGGCCGGCGCGCGCTTCCAGGATGCGCTGAAACTGGTGGTGCGGCTGGTCAATATCGGTGATTGCAAGTCGCTCGCGTGTCACCCGGCTTCGACCACGCACCGGCAGCTTGCGCCTGCGGAGCTGGCGAAAGCCGGCGTCACCGAGGAAACGGTGCGACTCTCGATCGGCATCGAGCACATCGACGACATCGTGGCCGATCTCGATGCAGCGCTGGTTGCGGTATGAACCGACTCACGCCACAGTTCCAATTCTCATCGGCACGCGCCGCCGGCCGAACTGACCTTCGAACTTGCGGTAGCGCCCGGCGATCGCACCGCCGCAATCGGGACAGGTGCCTCTAGCATTGAGCCGATAGTCGCGGATCTCGTACCAGTCGCGCACGATAAGCGCGCTATCGCAGTGCGGGCAATAGGTCGTGCCGCCGTCGCGGTCGTGCACATTGCCCGTGTAGACGTAATGTAAACCCGCGGCGCGGGCGATGTTACGCGCGCGGGTCAGCGTCGCCGCCGGCGTGTGTGCGATGTCGGTCATCTTGTAGTCGGGATGGAACGCGCTGAAGTGCAACGGCACGTCCGGACCCAGCTCGCGCATGATCCATTCGCACTGCGCGCTCAGTTCCGCGTCCGAATCGTTCTTGCCCGGGATCAGCAAGGTCGTGATCTCGAACCAGACCTGGGTTTCCTGCTTGAGATAAACGAGCGTGTCGAGCACCGGTTGCAGGCGCGCGCCGCAGAGCTTGACGTAGAAGTCATCGGTGAACGCCTTCAGGTCGACGTTGGCCGCGTCCATCTGGGCGAAAAACTCGCGCCGCGCTTCGCGTCCGATGTAGCCGGCCGTCACGGCCACCGCCTTTACGTCATGGGCATGACACGCTGTAGCGACATCGAGCGCATACTCGGCGAAGATGACGGGATCGTTGTAAGTGAACGCAACCGATGCGCATCCGGCGTCGCGCGCGGCGCGGGCTATGGCTTGCGGCGACGCCTCGTCGGCCAGCCGGTCCATATCGCGCGACTTGCTGATGTCCCAGTTCTGGCAGAACTTGCACGCCAGGTTGCAGCCGGCGGTGCCGAACGAGAGCACCGAGCTGCCGGGATAGAACTGGTTGAGTGGTTTCTTCTCGATCGGGTCGACGCAAAAGCCGGACGACCGGCCGTAGGTCGTGAGCAGCATTTGATTGCGCAGCCGCATGCGCACGAAACACGCGCCACGCTGGCCTTCGTGCAGCTTGCAGTCGCGCGGACACAGGTCGCACTGCATGCGCCCGTCGGGGAGCAGATGCCAATAGCGCCCGGGATAATCGTGTCCTGCCATATCGTCTCGGTCCATGAATCAGGCGAGATCCTGCTCCCGCCACTTGCTCACGGTGTAACGCGAAAGCCGCATTTCCGGCTCCCAGAAGTCCGGCGGCAGGCCGGCCTTGCGCTTGAGATTCGTCAGGAACGACGCTGGTTCCGGCAGCTGCTCCCAGACTTGCGGCAGGAACGTGCCGCGATGATGGCCGAACTCCAGCACGAGCCCGTCGACGCCGGGGCGCAGGCGCTGCAGCACCTGCGATTCGTCGTCGAGCGGCAGCGCTTCCAGCGCCGAGAGCAACGAAATCTCCACCGAGGTGCGAGCCCATTCCTGCGCGGTCAACGGCTTGAAGCGCGGATCGCGAAACGCTGCCGCCAAGGCGTTCTCGCGCACATCGAGCGCGAGCGACCTGCGCGCTTCGAGCGAGCCGATGCAGCCGCGCAAGGCGTTCTCGCACGTCAGCGTCACGAACGTCGCACCCGGGCGCTCGAGCCACGGTGCCGGTCGATGAACGGACGCCGAAGCGCCGAGCTTTTCGCCGATCGCGGCGCGTGCGATGCCGATCAGCGTCGATCCGGTGCCCGCACCGATGCGCGCCTCGGCAGCGACGGCGAAGGCGCCATAGCCGACCACGCGCTCACGGCCGCCCGCGGTGTCGCCCGAATTGCGCAAGTCGAGCAGCTCGATCGAAAGTCCGCGGCGCTGCGCAACCAAGGTCAAGCCATTGACGGGTGTTCCGCCGCACGCCTGGTCGTGCTCGATGTCGCTGCGCAGCGCGACGATCATGGCGGCGGTCTCGCTGTCGACCGCACGTGCCCGATCGTAGGGCAGGTAGTGGGAGAGGTCGGAGCTGATCACGATCAACGTCTCGTCCCCGCCCCAGAGTGAATCGAGCACCTGGGCGACTTCTTCGGCGGTTGCATCGCCCACGGCGAGCGGCACAAGGGTGAAGTCGTCCAGCACCCGCTGCAGGAACGGCAGGTGAACCTCCAGCGAATGCTCCAGGCGGTGAGCGGCCGGGCTCTCGACAACCTGCGGCAATGCGCGCAGCCGCGTGCATGCGTCCGTGTCGAGCGCGACCCGGCCAAGCGGCGTCTCGAACGCCTCGACGCCCGGCAAGGCCAGGCCCCGGACCGGCACGCGATGCACCGGGCCGAGTAGAACGACGCGGCGAATGCGCGGATGCGCACTCGCATTGCGCGGATGCGCACTCGCATTGCGCGGATGCGCGCTCACATTGCGTGCACGCGCGCCCGCAATGCGCGCATAGGCCGAGGCCGCGACTGGCCCGGAATAGACATAGCCGGCGTGCGGCACGATCAGCGCCTTGGGCGTTGTCGCCTCGGGGCGCGTGGCGACAGCTGCGAGCATCGCATCGATCTCGGCACCCAGGGTGCGGGCCTCGGCGGGATAGAACGTTCCGGCAACGGCCGGTGGTCGGGTGCTGGGCATGGGTTTTCTCGGGTCGATCACTCCAATGGCGGCGACGCGGCCCGATGACAAGGCAGCGCAAGCCGGTGCTACGGCGACCATACGCCCGGAACCACCCGGGGTGCAAGTCACGGCGTCCAGACGCTCGCTCGCGCCGGCATAGCATGAAGCGCACGGTCGTGCCTCGCCCGATCTCACCGCAGATGGCGATGTGGCCGCGCGACGGCTTGACGAAGCCATGCACCCTGGATACACCCAGGCTGTTGCCGCAAGCCCGTTCATTTCCTCGGCCAGGATTGCGATGATGTCGTCGATCGAGACGAGTCCGTGTCAGGCACAGCGCCAGGCCAACGATGACGGTTGCGCCGGGCGCGGGACAAGCCTAAGCTGCGCGTGTCGGAATCGAGTTGCAGGCGCGAATGCGTCACGGACAGCGATTGCGACCGCGGCCATGCGGTTGGCCGGTGTCCGGAAACCGATCGGGCGGCTGCCGCGAAGACGGTAAAGGAGATGACGATGCCAGCGAGAGCAGCTCCGCGCACCGGCGCATCGCGTCGGTCGCTCAAGCGCAGAACCATCGCGGTCGAGCAGGGGCCCACCCGGCTTGGCCTGGCTGCCGAGGAACGCGATCTGGACGATTGGGCGGAAACCGATTCCGACCGCGATCGGCTCGAGGAAGCCGAGATGGAGATACTCCTCACCGGTCGTGCCGCAACGCATGGCAACGAAGCCGAAGACAACTGGCTGATCGCAACCGACGAGCTCAATTGGAGCGAGCGCTGAAGCGGAGCGAGCGCTGAAGCGGAGCGAGTGCTGAAACCCGGATGGATGGTGGTCATTTCGCAATCGTCCCCGCCGCCGGCAGCGGTTCACGTTTCGGTGCAGCGAAACCCAAGCAGTATTCTTCCCTAGCTGGTCGCAGCATGCTCGAGCACGCGGTTCGCGCGCTCGCCGGTCACCCCTCCATCGAATGCACGTTCGTCGTGCTCGCCCCCGGGGATAGCGACTTTGCCGCTTGCGATTGGAATGCGCTGGGCGGCGCCGTCGCACCGTTGTATTGCGGCGGGCCGACCCGGGCGTGCAGCGTATTCAATGCGCTGGTCGCCTTGCGCGACCGCATCCAGCCGCAGGACTGGATCCTGGTGCACGACGCGGCACGGCCGTGCCTCACCCGCGCGGAGCTCGACCGGCTGCTGGGCGAAGCGGATGCGGACGACGTCGGCGGTCTGCTCGCCTTACCGGTCACAGATACGCTGAAATGCGCCGACCCGGCCGATCGGGTCGTATCGACCCAGCCGCGCGACGCGCTGTGGCGTGCGCTTACCCCGCAGATGTTTCGCTACGGCCTGCTGGTCGAGGCGTTGTACAAGACGCGATCGTCCAATCCGACCGACGAGTCGGCTGCGATCGAGGCGCTCGGCCTGCGCCCGCGCCTGGTGCCCGGCGCCGCCACCAACATCAAGGTGACATACCCCGAGGACATCGCGCTCGCCGAGCAGATCCTGGCGAGCCGCGCGGAGGACCGATGCGGATAGGGCAGGGGTTCGACGTGCACGCGCTGGGGAGCGGACGCAAGCTCGTGATCGGTGGCGTCGAAATCGCGCATGACAAAGGCCTCATCGGCCATTCCGATGCGGACGTGCTGGCGCACGCGATCTGCGACGCGCTGCTCGGCGCCGCCGCGCTGGGCGATATCGGCCGCCACTTTCCCGACACCGATCCACGCTACCGCGACGCCGACAGCATGGCGCTGCTCGCCGAGGTGATGCGGCGCGTGCGCGCAAGCGGCTGGGAGGCGCTCAACGTCGATGCGACCATCATCGCGCAGGCGCCGCGCATGGCGCCTCATATTCCGCGCATGGAGCAGCGGCTGCGCGAGTGCATCGGGGGCGAATGCGCCGTGAACGTGAAAGCGAAGACCATGGAGCGGCTCGGCGCGATCGGACGCGGCGAAGGCATCGCAGCCGAAGCGATCGCCTTATTGCGCCCGCTCGCCACGCCCTGATGCCGAGACGCGGGTCGGAATGCGGCCTTCGGACGCGGGAGCTACATCGTTCGGAGGCACCTGATGTGCCCTGATGCCAGCGCCCGGGCCGGAATGCGGTCTGCGGACGCAGAGCCCAGGCTGCGTGCATTCTTCGCGCTCTGGCCGCCCGAAGCGGTTCGAAGCGAGCTCCTCGGCTGGGCGCAAGCCTGCCGCGCGAGCACGGAAGGCCGGCTCGTGCGGCGCGAGAATCTGCACGCAACGCTTGCGTTCCTGGGCGAGATCGATCGCGGCCGCTTACCCGAGCTCGCTGTGCTGGCGCAGGAGATCGTTGCCGAGCGCTTCGAGCTCGTGCTGGATCGCGTCGGCTACTGGCCCCACAACCGGATCGTGTACGCGACGGCCGAATCCATGCCGGCGCCATTGTCCGCGTTGGCGGGGGCACTGGCGCTGCGCCTTGCCGGGGCGGGATTTCGCATCGAGGAGCGCCCTTATTTCGCGCACGTGACGTTGCTGCGCGCGGCGCGCCGGGCGCCAGCCGGTGTTCGCGTTGCGTCCCTGCTATGGCAGGTCGATACCCTCGCGCTGGTGCAATCGGTGCGCAGTGGGGGCCGGCTCGTTTACCAGCCGCTCGAGCGCTGGACGCTTGCCGACTGAGCCGCTATGCTCGCCTGGCAACTCCCGGAGGAAAGCGCTTGGAATATGCGCACGTGTTCATGAACGCTTCGCGCGCGGCGGTTACGCCGTCGGCCGATGCGTTGCTGCTTCCGCACTGGTCCGAGCCGGATTGGATGGCGCTGCTCTCGCGCACGACGTTGCGTCGCGTGGCGGCGAGCGAAATCATCATCGCCCGGGGTACCGAGGAGCGCTGCCTGTATTTCACGGTCGCGGGCGAGTACGAAGTGGGCGGTGCGTACATCGGTGGCATGAGCTTCACGTCGCTCGCCCGCATTCCGACCGGCAGCGTGTTCGGCGAACAATCGTTCTTCGACGGCCTGCCGCGCTCGGCCAACGTCTGGGCGCATGCGACCGGGGAATTGCTCGTCCTGCCGTTCGAAGGCTACGCGGCGCTTGCGGCGGCTGCGCCCGCGCTGGCGCGCGACCTGGCGTTTGCATTGGCTCGCATCCTGTCGCTGCGGCTGCGAAGCACGACGGTGCGCGTGCACTGAACGAAATCAGAGAAAAATGCACCCCTCCAGGTGCCCGGTCAGCTCCTTTTCGCTGATCTTGGTGTAGTCCTTCTCGATCGAATCGCTCACGAGTTGCCGCACATGAGCATCGAGATGCTGATTGATCAGTCCCATGAAATGCGGTGAGGCGACCAGGATCAGGCGCTGATACGCATTTTTCGTGCGTCCGTGGTCCAATTCGCGCGCAACTTGCAGAGCGAAACGCTCGGCCTCGACTTCCTTCGGCGACTTGGCTCCGACCAAGGAGCCGCGCCCGGCATTCGGTCCTTGCTGCTGGCCAGGCCGGTCGGTGGTGAGATCGGCGCCCTTCTCACGGCTGGCTGCATGCTCCAGCGTCTTCAGCCGTGTGAGGCCCTTGTTCGGACCTTCGTTCAGGTAGACGCTTGCTTGCGAGGCGTTGGCGACGAGAATCCAGGTGCGTGCCATTCAGTCCTCCTTTTCCAGGGACGCGGGATGCTTCCCGTGAGACCCGCCACGGTCGGGGGAATTCCTCTCCGGCATTCTCACCCGGGCGGCAGCGGCAAGGTCACACGCGCTTCCAGGCCGCCTCCCGGCCGTGGCAACAACTCGACGCGCCCGCGGTGCAGCGCCGCGATGCGCTGGACGATGGCAAGCCCGAGACCCGACCCGGTGGCGCCGCTACGCGAAGCTTCCATGCGCGTGAACGGCTGCAGCATGCGCTGTGCCTCGCCGGCTGCAATGCCGGGGCCGCGATCGCCCACTGCGACTACGACATTGCCGTCTTCCAGGCGGGTTTCGACCTCCACCGCAGTGCCGGAGTGGCGCAGCGCGTTTTCGATCAGGTTGACGAGCAGGCGCTGGATGGCAGCCGGGCGCAGCGGTATCGGCGGAAGCTCGCTCAGGCGTGCGCTTACGGGTTGTTGCCGGCGCTCGTAGCGCGCCACGACCGAACGCACGATCGCGTTCAGGTCGCCGCCCGGTTCGATGCCCTCGCCGGATTGGTCGCGGGCGAAGTCGAGGAACTGGTCGATGATGGCGTCCATGTCCTCGATATCCTGCACCATGCCGGCTTTCATCGCCGAGTCGTGATCGATGCTCATTTCGACCGCGAGCCGCAGCCGCGACAACGGTGTGCGCAAGTCATGCGATACGCCGGCGAGCAGCAGCGCGCGCTCGGTCTCGGCCTGCTGCAACGCCGCCGTCATGCGGTTGAATGCGCCGGCCAAGGTTCTCAGCTCGGTGGCTCCCGTCTCCGCCATCGGCTGCGGGCGCTCGCCCCCGGCGAGCGCCGCGGCAGCATCGGTCAGAGCGCGCAGAGGCGAGTTGATGCGAGAAACGATGTACCAGGCGCCGAGCATGGCGAGCCATGCCGCCAGCGCGCTCCAGCCGATCCATTCCCAACGGATCGGGCGCTCGATGCGCCCGCGCGGCAACGCGAGCCAGTATTGCTCATCGTCGATGCGAAAGCTGACCAGAAAACTGGAGACGCCCTCCTGCTCGAGCTTGAGCTGCGTGTCGTCGCCCAAATCATCCTGCACCTCGCGCAGGATGATGCGGTTGCGCGCCGAGTCGGGCAGATCGAGCAGCGGTTCTTCGTGGTCGCTCGACGAGTAGACCCGGATGCCCTCGCGCTGCGACAGATCGCGCAGCAGCGGGATTCGCTTATCCGGCGCAGCAGTAATGAGCGCGGCGCGCGTCAGGTTGACGATACTGACGATCCAGCGTGCCGCTGCCTGGGCGCGCGGCTCGCGCTCGGAGAGATCAACTACCGTAATCCACGCGATCAGGCTCACCAGAAGCAGCAGCGTGATCAGGAGAAAGGTGCGCCATAACAGCGAGCGCGGCAACAGGGCAGCGGGCGCGATCATGACGTTCGGCTGCGGCTGCGGGCTGGACTGCTCATCCCTTGGCCGGTTTTTCCTCGCGCTTGCGGCCATCGGGCACGAACACGTAGCCGAATCCCCAGACCGTCTGGATGAACGCGGGGCGGGCTGGATCGGGCTCGATCAGGCGCCGCAGCCGCGAGATCTGCACGTCGATCGAACGGTCGAACGCCTCGAATTCGCGTCCGCGCGCGAGCTCCATCAGCTTGTCCCGCGACAACGGCTCGCGCGGATGGGTCGCCAGCACCTTCAGCAGCGCGAACTCGCCGGTCGTGAGCGGCACTTCCTCCTTGCCGCGCGTGAGCGTGCGCGTGCCGAGATCGAGTGTGAAGGCGCCGAAGCTCACCGCCTGCTCCTCCAGCGCCGGCGCCCCGGGCGGGGGCGGCGGTTGGCGCCGGCGCAGCACCGCGTGGATTCTCGCCACCAGCTCGCGCGGGTTGAAAGGCTTGGGCAGATAGTCGTCGGCGCCCATTTCGAGCCCGACGATGCGATCGACCTCGTCGCCCTTGGCGGTCAGCATGATGATCGGAACCGTATTGCCGGCTCCGCGCAGGCGCCGGCAGGCCGCCAGGCCGTCTTCGTTCGGAAGCATCAGATCGAGCACCAGCAGATCGAACAGCTCGCGATTGAGCAGCCGATCCATCGCGCCCGCGTCGGGCGCGGTCTGGACCGCGAAACCCTGTTCGCTCAGGTACCGATGCAGCAGGTCGCGCAACCTCAGATCGTCGTCGATGACCAGGATCTTGGTTCTTTTTTCCGTCATGCTCGTCCGCCTTCGCTCCTTAGCCCCGCCGCCGCGGTTTTCGATGACGCAGAATACGCGCCGGACTGCGGCGCGGCGCGAGCGCGCTGTAACAGTTTATTGCATGGCTTTGCGGGCTAACAAACTGTTACAGACCGATTGCGGCCGAACCGCTGCATTCGGCGCAGTATGCAGTATGCTCGGCATCGCCGGTTGCAACCATCCGTCCATGACAAATTCCTACGCCACATCCGATGTCGCCGCGCCGAGCTCCGGCGTTGCCTATAATGAGCGCGCACGAATTCCCCATGGCGTGGCGCGTACGAGCACGAAGGAGCCGGCATCACGAGCCAGTGCCGAACCGCCCGCACGTTGCGCCGATGGCGGAGCACGGGCGAGCACGAGGGAGTCGGTCATGTGGCGATGGATGGCAATCGCTGCGCTTGCCTGGTGCATCGGGCTGCCCGCGGCGCAGGCGCAACCCGCTGATCGCGACGATCCGCTCGTCGTGGCCCAGCGCGACAGGGACCGTGATGCTCAGCGCCGCGACAATCGCCGGGACAACCGTCGGGGCGAGCAGCGCGAGCGCCGCCGCGAAGCGGATCGCCAGCAACGCGAGTCGCTGACCCCGGACGAGCACCGCGAGCTCAATCGCGATCTGCAGCGCGCGAATCGCGAGATCTATCGCCAGGGCCGGGAAAGGCGCTGAGAGGCGTCCCATGCGCGCACAGCGATTCGGCATGGGAGGCAGACTCGGGCAGATCGCGCTGGCCGGGTTCCATCGGGCGAGCCGAGATCGGCGTGAACCTCGAATGGTGAGCAGGCTCGGGCAGATCGCGATGGCCGTCATCGGCATGCTGCTGGCGATCGCGGCCAGTGCGCAGCCATCGATGCCGATGGGCCCCGAGGAGGCGCGCCACCTGTTGCTGCGGACGAGCTTTCATGCTGCGCCCGGCGAGGTTCGGGCGCTTGCCGGGCTCACTCGCAGCGAAGCCGTGGATTGGCTGCTGGACAGCGCGCGAACGGCGCCCAGCACGCACCCGAGCCCTGAGCTCGACCGCTGGACGCCGCGCTCGGAGCTGCGCGCCATGAGCCCGCAGGACCGGCGCGCCCGGTTGCGGCACACGATCGAGCAGGGCCAGGCGCTGCGCGGATGGTGGTTCGGCGAAATGCTTGCCACACCCTCGTCCTTCACCGAGCGCATGACGCTTTTCTGGCACAACCACTTCGTCTCCAGCTTGCGCAAAGTGCGCCCGACGCGTCTCATGTATCGACAGAACCTGCTGCTGCGCCGCCACGCGCTCGGCAGCTTCCGCGACATGCTGCATGCCGTCGCGCGCGATCCGGCGATGATCCTGTACCTGGACAACGCCTCGAACCGCAAGGGCAAGCCCAACGAGAACTTCGCCCGCGAGGTGATGGAGCTGTTCACGCTCGGCGAAGGCAACTACAGCGAGCAGGACGTGAAGGAAGCCGCGCGCGCTTTTACCGGCTGGGGGATCGACGGTGAGACCGGCGCGTTCCGGTTCCGGCCCGCCTTGCATGACGGCGGGGTGAAGACGATTCTCGGCCGCAGCGGCGCCTTCGACGGCGACGAAGTGCTCGATATCCTGCTTGCGCAACCGCAAACGGCCGAGTCGATCGTGCGCAAGCTTTGGCGCGAGTTCGTCTCGCCCGATCCCGATCCGGACGAGATCCGTCGCCTGGCCGACATATTCCGCCGTACAGGCTACGACGTCCGCGCGGCGATGCGGGCGTTGCTGACCTCGGAGGCGTTCTTCGCAGAAGCCAATCGCGCAACCCTGGTGAAGTCGCCCGTGGAGCTGCTGGTCGGAACATTGCGGCAATTTCGCTTCGATGTCGGCGACGTGTATCCCTTCGTCGTCATCAGCCGTCAGCTCGGGCAGGATCTGATGGCGCCACCCAATGTGAAAGGCTGGCCCGGCGGCGAAGCTTGGATCAACGCCGGCACGCTGCTCGCGCGCAAGCAGATCATGGAGCGGCTGTTTCGGAATGGCGAACGCAGCCCTTCGGCTGCGACGGCAACACCGGCGGCGATGGCCGGAAATTCGATGGCCGGAAATTCGATGACTGGCAATGCGATGGCCGGAAATGCGATGGCCGGAAATGCGATGGCCGGAAATGCGATGGCCGGAAATGCGAATGCGATGGCCGCGCCCGCGCCCACCCGTTACCAGAAAGCGATGCGATCGGTCCGGTTCGACCCGGCGCGTTGGGCGTCGCAGCTCGAGCGCGGCACGGTGGACGAGATCGAAGCGGCGATGCTGCCCGCGCGACCGCTGAATCCCGTCACGCGCGCGCCGGACCAGCTGGCCTTGGTGCGCCAGCTGGCGCTCGATCCTGTCTATCAACTGAAGTAGCGGTGAGAATGCGAGGCTGCCATGGATAGACGCGAATTCGTAAGAACGCTCGGCGCATTACCGCTCGCGCTCTCGTTGCCGGCTTACGGGGATGCGCCGGCTTCGACGTATCGGCAGCTGCTGGTGCTGATCGAGCTCAAAGGCGGCAACGACGGACTCAATACGCTCGTGCCGTACGCCGACGAGAACTACTATGCGCTGCGCCCGCGCTTGGCCATCGCGCGCGACCAGGTACTGCAGCTCGACGAGCGCAGCGGCTTGCATCCCGCGCTGAAGCCGCTGCTGCCGTTGTGGCAATCCGGCGAGCTCGCGATCGTGCAGGGGATCGGCTATCCCGGGCCGAACCTGTCGCACTTCCGCTCGATCGAGATCTGGGACACGGCGTCGAAGTCCGACCAGTATCTCGACGAAGGCTGGTTGAGCCGCACGTTCCGGCAAGCGCCCGCGCCGCGCGAGTTCGCGGCTGACGGCGTGGTGGTCGGCGGCCACGACCTCGGCCCTCTCGCAGGTTCGACCGCGCGCGTGATTGCGCTGGCAAGCACCGAGCGGTTCCTGCGCCAGGCGCGGCTCGCGACGCCCGCCGAGCATGCGAGCAACGCCGCACTTCGTCACATCCTGCGGGTGGAGCGCGATATCGTGCAGGCGGCGGCGCGTTTCGACACCGGTCATGCGTTTCAAACGCAATTCCCGCGCACCGGATTCGGCAATGGCGTTCGCACCGCAGCCCAGGTCATTGCGGCGCGCGCGGGCGTTGCGGCGGTCAAGCTTTCGCTCAACGGGTTCGATACGCACAGCAACCAGGCCGGCGTGCACGCACGGCTGCTGCAGACGTTCGCCGATGGCATGGCGGCGCTGAAGCAGGCGCTGGTCGAGCTGGGTCGCTGGGACGACGCGCTCGTGATGACCTATGCCGAGTTCGGACGCCGGCCGCGGCAGAACGCAAGCGGCGGCACCGATCACGGGACTGCCTCCGTGCATTTCCTCGCCGGCGGCCGCGTCAGCGGCGGACTGTATGGCGCGGCGCCTGCGCTCGACCGGCTGGACGGAACCGGCAATCTGCCATTCGCCGTCGATTTCCGCGAGCTCTATGCCACCGTGCTCGAGCGCTGGTGGGGCATCGATTCGTATGGACCGCTCGGGGGGAGATTTCGGCCGCTGGATGTGATTCGCACTTGAGTGCGACACCCTCCGCGGGGCTCAGGCCGCGCAGGCGATCGCCGCGAGGCAGGCGCCGGAATTGGCCGCTACCAAGGTTTGTCTCACAAGGCGGCGGAGAACGTGGCACCGAGTGCAACGCCGATATCGAGACCGCCGCCTCCACCGATGCTTACGGCAAGACCGTCGAATTCGTAGTCGCAGATCCACGACTCGCGCAGGCTGGGGCGGTGCAGGCTCGGCGTGAAGGAGGCGGTAACCGACACGGTGGCATTGACACCGCCGCCCGCGCCCGTTTCGACGCCCCAACTGACCCCAGATGCCGGCCTGCCCGCTGAAACCGAGAGCTGCAGCGCAATCTCCGCTTCTGCAACCGCTCCGACGCAGACCGAATATTGCTGGAAGTAACAGCCTAAAGCGCAATGGCGCAGCCCGGATATACCGGTCGTCATGCCGCCGCCGACTCCTGCGCCGCCCTCGACCTGCATGGCCAGGCCAATGGTAAACGGACCCGTACGGCGTTCGATCCACGACAGGAACGGGTACGGCGTAGCGAATATTTCCGTGACCTTGTCCCAGGCTTGTGTTCCGTTGATCCGTCGCGCTCGGGCGGGCTGGAGCACGTCGGTGCGAAGCCGGGGGAGCCTGTCCTTGCTGCTGCACAGCTCCATCGCTTCGGCAAGCGCGGACACGATGTGCCGACGCTTGTCGATCTCCTCCTCGGCTCGTTGCTTCACCTCTTGCACGAAATCCTCGATGTCCTCGCCGTTGCTCAGACGGTCCTGCAAATAGTGCTGAAAGGCCACCGCGACCGGGGAGGCACCGATCGGGAGGCGTTGAAACTTGTGCAAGCCAGCTTGAGCGCGCGAGCGCGCGGCGCTGATTACGGCCGAGTCGGTGATTTTCGGCTTTTGCCGTATCGCCGTCTTCGCCTTGTTTGCGATGCCGGCAATGTTCTGCCTGGGGTGCAGCGGATGCATCGTCCTTCTCCCTTCGGGCGGTTCGCTGGGCGAATGCTATTGTTCTATCGCGCAAATGCTACCAAGTCAATCGCACCCTTCAACGCGCGGAGCGTCTTCGAGCCGCCGCTTCGCGCTGTCCTCTGCTCTTGGCTTGGTACGTCGCTGCCGGCTCATGAGCCTTGTGCCGGGTCGGAGACTGCAGGCGTTCTCGCAGCCAGGCCGCAAACTCCCGCTCGGAGTGCTTGCCTTCGGCAAGCGCCATCATGGCGACGTATTTCTCTTCGTCGGCCGCGACGACATCGGCTCCGTTGAGGACGAGAAACGTCCGATAGGCAACGTGCGCCGTACGCTTGTTGCCATCGACGAACGCGTGGTTGCGTGCCAGCCCGTATGCAAGCGCTGCAGCCAGATTCGCGAGATCCGGTTCAGGGTCTCCGTATGCGGCCCGTTGCTGCGGTCGAGCAAGCGCCGATTCGAGAAGTGCTTCGTCGCGTATCCCGTGGCTCCCGCCGTGCTCCGCGACTTGCCGGGCGTGGATCGCCAGCAGCAGATCTTTCTGCAACCAGACGGTCATGACGATTGACCTACTTGGCCAGTTTGCGGAGTACGTTGCGGTCCTTGCGCATGATGCGCTCCGCAACCTCCATCTGCTCCGCGAGCTTCGGATCGAACGGGCTCAGCTTGATGCCGTCGGACAGCTCGGTCGCATAAAGCTCGTCGCCCTTGCCGACGCGCAGCCGCGCAAGCAGCTCTTTTGGCAGGACAATTCCCGCGGAATTGCCTACGGTCGTGATCTTGATCTTCATTGCGGCACCTCCGCGGGCGATTATAACGTTTGTTATACGTGGGCGTTTCGGCCCGAATTGAATCAGGAGCGCGACTTTCGCGGTGAAGCCCGCTCACATGTGTCACCCGATCGCTCGTCTTTTACACTTCCGGGTGAATCGCAAATGGGCTCGCTCGGAAGGCAACATGGTGAACCAGACGGAAGGCAAACAAGAGGGGACTTTCACGACAGCCGGCGCGACGCCGCTGCCGGCATACGACGCAGCCGACCTGGCATCACGGGATCCCGATGCACTGATCGACCTGCTGATCCAGAACGAGGACCGGGCGCCCCGCGCACTCATCGACGAGTGCGCCGCACGCGGCGAAGCGATGGTCGAGCGCCTCGCCACGTTGATCGCCCCGGATCGGCGATGGAGCGATCCGGGCACGAACGGAGAATGGTGGCTGCAGCTGCACGCGGTCATGATTCTCGGGCTCATGGAAGGCGAGCGAGCCGGCCGGCTGCTCGTATCGTTCATGCGCCGGATGGAACGGGCGAACGACGAAGACATCCAGGATTGGCTCGCAGGACACTGGCCGATCTTCTTCCGCAAAAAGCCCGAATCGCTGCTATCGGCGCTGCGTGAGCTTGGGCATGACCGTGGTGTCGACTGGTACATGCGCAGCCAGGCGGTTGGCTCGGTTCTGGCCATGGCCGAACGCGGCGGCGCAGATGCGCTCGATGCTGCGCTGGACTGGGTGGCAGGCATTGCCGCCGATGAGTCTGACGACTGGGACATGCGCCTAGCAACGGGCAACCGTCTGCTCGATTTCCCGCGCGAGCGCTACCGCCCGCTCCTGCGTAACTTGGCGAAGCAACAAGCCGGTCCGGCAGTGTTCTTCACCGGGAAGGAGGTGACCGAAGCCTACGGGTCTGCCAAGGATCGTCCCGAGTGGCACGAGCGCAACGATCCATGGGAATTCTACGAGCCGTCCGCCATCGTCGAGCGCCAGAAACGCTGGGCGCGCGAGGAAGACGAGGCTGACGAGGACGATCTCGGCGAGCCGGTGCTGCCCTTCGTGCGCGAAGGTCCGAAGGTCGGACGCAACGATCCTTGCCCCTGCGGCAGCGGAAAGAAGTACAAGAAATGCTGTCTGGGTAAGGACGGCTGAGCTCGGTTATCGACCCGCCCGATTCCATTCGCGGCCAGACGCGTACGGAAGTCGTGACGCCAAATCCCTTCGGCAGGCTCATCTGGTGAGCCTCTCGATCCGCATAATGCGAGCAATGACCGATGCATGGCAATCGGTCTACAATTTGCGGCAGGGAGGAACTATGCAGCGCCGTATGCTGGACGCGTGCTCCGACGAGCCCGTGCCGGACGCATCGATGCATGCGCCATGTTTCCGGGGCGCGCCGCTTGGTGTTTTCACCCCCTCGTCTGTTGGGATCATCGCGAACGACGTGACCGACCCCGCGTGCTTTCCGGACGGCTCTGGCTTTCCGGCGCGATGATTCGAACGCGCGTAGCCTTGCCGTCGGCACTCGCTGCAATATCTCTCGGCGAGGATGGCACGCGCCAGTTCAAGCGGGACGTGCACAACGGCAATTCGCTGGCCTCCGAGATGGTCGCGTTCGCCAATTCCGAGGGCGGCACGATTTTCATCGGCGTAGCCGACGACGGCGTGGCGCCCGGTCTTTCGCGCGACGACGTGAGGCGCCTTAATCAGCTCATCGGCAATGCCGCCAGCCACGCGGTGCGCAGCCCTATCACGGTACAGACTCGGAACGTGCCACTCGGCAACGGCCGCCTCGTGATCATGCTCACCGTTCCCAAGGGGATCGACAAGCCGTACTTCGACCGCAACGGCGTGATCTGGCTCAAAGCAGGAGCGGACAAGCGGCGGGTGAATTCGAAGGAGGAATTGCGGCGCCTATTCCAAACGAGCGACCAGTTCCATGCCGATGAGCTTCCGACGCGGGCCGGACTCGATGCGCTGGACAAGTTGCGCTTTCGCGACTTTCTACGCGACGTGTACGGCCGCGCATTCCCGGCTGCTTCGGCCGAGCGGCGAAAACTTCTGAGGAATATGAAGCTCGCCACCGGCGATGGCGTCCTGAACCTGGCAGGCCTGCTGCTTTTCGGCGAGCAGCCGGAGCGCTTCAAGCCGCAGTTCGTCGTCAAGGCGGTGAAGTATCCCGGAAACGACATACATACCACGAGCTACGACGACACCGAGGATTTCAGTGGGCCGATGCGCCGGGTCTTCGATGATGCGCTTGCCTTCGTGCTGCGCAATCTCCACAAGATCCAGGCGGGGCGTGGCGTCAACGATCCGGGCTTACCCGAGATCCCGCCCGTCGTGTTCGAGGAATTGTTGGTAAACGCACTGGTGCACCGGGACTATCTCATCAGTGCGCCGATTCGCCTCTTCGTGTTCAACAATCGCATCGAGATCATCAGCCCCGGCTATCTGCCGAACAACCTGACGGTCGACAATATTCGCGCGGGCAACTCCAACCTGCGCAATCCGATCCTCGCGAGTTACGTGGCCAAAGGGCTTCTGCCTTATCGCGGGCTCGGCTCCGGTGTGCCCCGAGCACTTGAATCCTGGCCTGAAATCGAATTCCTGGACGACCGGGATGGGTGCCTTTTCGTCGCGACGGTTCGGAGAAGAGCACCTGTTCCTCCAGAGCCAGCGTCGGGCCGCGTTGGAGCGGCGGAGAAAACTAGGGAGAAAACTAGGGAGAAAATCGTGGAGCTGCTTCGGGCAAACCCGGCAATCGCCACAGTCGAGTTGGCGAAGGGCGCGGCCATTACACCCAAGGGTGCCGAGTGGCACATCCGGCGACTGAAGGAAGACGGCCGTCTGCGCCGGATCGGTCCGGACAAGGGCGGGCGGTGGGAGGTACGACCCTGATGGTGCTCTCGCATGACCCCATTGGAGGCCAATGAGTTCTTTGGAAGGTCCTTTCGGCTAGCGGATGAGTGAGGGCGTATGGCAGCGAGCAGTAGATATCTCTACGGCAGGCAAACGACGGAGGTGCAGTCAGCAGCGGGCGTGCGAGGCGTGCTGATCCGCACGTTCGACGGCGCCACGATGTTCCGGGTCTACCACGACCGTGAGCACTTCACCGACTACGAGATCAGGCACGACGACCTATCCGTCACCATCGCTGCGGATGAGTTGGCAGCATTCTACAAACTCAACGGGCGCGACGTGCTCGATCACAGTCCGGAGGTGCTGGGCCTGGAAGTAATCAGGAACTCATCGGCCTGACATGCTGAAGTGGATCGGAAAATTGCTTACGCTCTTAGGCAGTAGCGCGCGACAAGAGAAGCTTGAGCCTCCTTCCATGGGCGCCCACAATGCCGCCCGTGGACTGGAAACAGGCAATCGAGCGCTGGCGCAGCCTCCCGGAGGCAGCACGGACCCGCATGCGGCGCGACCGCATTCCTCTCAACGTGGCCGAGAGCATGGCCTTGGAGGGCGAACCCGTGGATCTGGAGACGATGAAGGCGGAGCTCATGCGCCTCGACACGCTGGCCGATACGTCGAGACCCGCCTCGGAATCCTGAGCTATACCGAGCTCGCACCGCACCTGGCGCGCAGGGTCCTTGCCCTGGAACGCCGCCTCGAGGATGGCGAATTTCCTAAGGCCAGCCTCGACGACGCGTTACTGCGTCAATTTCATCGGCTGATCTGCGGCGATCTCGTGCCGCAGAGCGCCGGCTGGCGGCGCACGAACGTGATCGTCGGCGACACCAGCCGCCTGATTTTTTCAGGGTACCGACGCTTGCTCGCGAGTTGCGCGAGATTCTGCGGCGGCTCGACCTTGCGCCTGTGCGGCTTGCGCCAACGGCTGAGCCTGACAGGACCGAGTATTGATTGTGTTACGCGCTGCCGATCGGAACGACTTGCCGTTGCTTATGGATGTCTGGGGAGAGCGGTTTGAAGAAGGGGAAACGGAAGTGAGCGGCGATCTTCCCCGCACCGAGATATGCCAGGTACGCGAGCGCCGTCCAAGATTGAGAAGCGTGGAGGAGCGATGAGCCACACAGAACTTGGGTTCGCCCACCCGGCCATATCTCGACGCGACTCGTGTCGCCGACCAACGCAACTGGAAGCCAGTGATGACGATCAGGCATGAACAATTGGAGGCTGGCAAGTTCTTCACGAGTTCCTTCCTCGCGCTGACGGGATATCCGCCGATGCCGTGGCAGGCACGTCTGTTTGGTACACATTTCGTATCTGGCAGTTTGCCCGAGGCAGTCAGTATCCCGACCGGCCTGGGTAAGACAGCGGTCATGGCTGTTTGGCTCATCGGCTTTGCATGGCAGATGCGAAATCAAGCAGCGCCCAGTCTCCCAAGGCGCCTGGTCTATGTCGTTGACCGAAGGGCCGTAGTGGACCAGTCCACGATCTTCGCTGAAAAGCTGCGTGAAGCCTTGGCGACACCGGCAGCGAATGAACTGCGCACCGCCCTTGGCTTCACCGAAGATCAGAAGCTTGCCATCTCCACCTTGCGCGGTCAGTTCGTGGACAATCGCGAGTGGCTGGAAAACCCCAGCCGACCCGCGATCATCGTTGGCACTGTGGACATGATCGGCTCACGGCTGCTGTTCGAAGGCTACGGGGTGAGCCGTAGGATGCGACCCTATCACGCGGGCCTCTTAGGTGCCGACTCGCTGGTCATGCTAGACGAAGCGCATCTTGTGCCGCCTTTTGAGGCGCTGCTGGCCACGATTGCGAGCGGGCCGCATGTTTACGGTGCACACACCAAGGAGGATCGCAAGCGAATTCCGGAATTTAAGGTGCTCCCGTTGTCGGCCACCAACCGCAACTCGGGCGCAGATGTGTTCGCGCTGGAAGCGCAGGATTACGACGATCCTGCCGACGAAGGGGCCAAGCGAACGCGGAAGAGACTAGATGCCGTCAAGCGCTTGCGCATCGAAACGGCCGGCACCAGAAACTTGCCTCAGGCGATTGCGGAGCGGGCGTGGGAAGTTTCCGGCGAGGGTGTGAACGACGTGCGGTGTCTGATCTATTGCGACAGGCGCGATGATGCACAGAGAGCTTTTGACGATCTCCTAGACCGGCTTATCAGGCGCGCAAAGACGGAAATGAGGAAGGCCAAGGGAGAGAGCAAGGAGCAGCACGAAGTTCGTGTATCTGTAGCAGTTCAAGAGCGTATCGAGCTGTTCGTCGGCGCGCGGCGAGTCTGCGAGCGCCAGCAGGCGCAGAAGCGGCTTGAAGCGCTTGGCTTTCTTGCCGACTCAAAGTCGAATCTCGGCTCGGCGACGTATCTGGTGGCGACCTCTGCCGGTGAAGTCGGCGTGGATCTCGACGCCGATCACCTTGTCTGCGACCTGGTTGCCTGGGAGCGCATGGTGCAGCGCTTCGGACGAGTAAATCGGCGCGGTAGGGTTTCGGCTGACATCCTTATCGTTGCTCCGCCACCAGAAGCACCCAAGACCAAGCTGCCCGATAAGCTGCAAATCGCGGCACTCTCTGATCCGTCGAAGCCCGTCAAGCCCAAGAAGCCTGGCAAGAAGGCGACGACTGAAGAGTACGGTGCTTACTCTCAGGCAATCTCCCGATTCAACCGAGAGGAAGCCGATTACAAGGAAGCTTTGAAGCTATTCAAAGACAAGCAGAAGAGGCAGCAGAAGGCGGAGGACAACTACCAGGAAGCGCTTGCGAAGTATCGCGAGGACTGGGCGCCAACCATTCTCTACAAAGAGCGGATTTCTCTGCTAGAGCGCCTCAATGGTGATGCCAGTCCACGAGCGCTTCTTAACCTCCTCGCCAATACGGTTGCCGATACCGGTTTCGCGCACGCAATACAGGCGTGTAGCACGGCAGTCCCTTTGCGGCCAGCGCTTTCGCGCCCGCTAG
>WHTS01000028.1:41730-58431 GCA_009377585.1 Betaproteobacteria bacterium | reverse complement strand
GCCGATGTGTCGCTGTACGTCATGACGCCCGAGTACGGTGCGGCCAGCCAGCTCGAGAAGATCGAGATGCTCGATGCCGCCGACGTGGTGGCCATCAACAAGTTCGACCGGCGCGGGGCGGAGGACGCGCTGCGCGACGTGCGCAAGCAGCTGCAACGAAACCGCCAGGCGTTCAGTGCCCGAATCGAGGAGATGCCGGTGTTCGGCACGGTCGCTGCGCGCTTCAACGACCCAGGCGTGACGACGCTCTATTGTGCCGTGCGCACCGCACTGGCCGAGTATGGCCTTGCACTCGGCGCCGGGTATTCGACGCCGACCTCCCCTCTCCCCCCTTCTGCTGCGGCACCCATCCTCCCCGCCGCCCGCTCCCGCTATCTCGCCGAGATCGCGGAGACGGTGCGCGCGTATCGGTGCCGGGTGGACGACGAGGCCCGGATTGCAAGCGAGCTGCAGCATCTGACCGAAGCGCGGCGCATGCTGGCCGCGGCAGGCGGCGAGACCGGCGCCATCGATGCGCTGTTGACGCAGATGCAGCCTCGGCTCGCGCACGATGCGAACGAGCTGCTCGCGCGTTGGCCCGAGACCGTGCGGCTCTACGCGGGCGAGGAAGCCGCGGTGGACGGCGAAGGCGGCGCAACGCGCCTTGGCACGGT
Organism: Betaproteobacteria bacterium; assembly: GCA_009377585.1. Taxonomy (NCBI): domain Bacteria; kingdom Pseudomonadati; phylum Pseudomonadota; class Betaproteobacteria; species Betaproteobacteria bacterium. The sequence goes on along the minus strand of WHTS01000028.1, from coordinate 57,778 downwards.
CTCGCTTTCCGGCACGCGCATCCCCAGGATCGCGCTGCCCCGCTATCGCGATCACGGCGATCTGCTACGCTGGCTCATGCTGGAGAACGTGCCGGGGCGCTTTCCGTTCACGGCCGGGGTGTTTGCACTGCGCCGCGAGGACGAAGATCCCACACGCATGTTCGCCGGCGAAGGCGATTGCTTTCGCACCAACCGGCGCTTTCACCTGCTCTCCCAAGGCATGCCGGCGAAGCGGCTTTCCACCGCGTTCGATTCGGTCACGCTGTACGGCTTCGACCCCGATCCGCGCCCCGACATCTACGGCAAGGTGGGCAACTCCGGCGTCTCGATCGCGACGCTGGAGGACATGAAGGCGCTGTACGCGGGATTCGACCTGTGCGCGCCGGACACCTCGGTATCGATGACCATCAACGGGCCGGCGCCGACGCTGCTGGCGATGTTCCTGAATACCGCGATCGATCAGCAGCTGGATCGGTTTCGCGCCGAGCACGGGCGCGCGGCGGACGCGGCCGAAGCGGCGCAACTTCGGGCGCGCACGCTTGCGACAGTGCGCGGCACCGTGCAGGCCGACATCCTGAAGGAAGACCAGGGCCAGAACACCTGCATCTTCTCGACCGATTTCTCGCTCAAGGCGATGGGCGACGTGCAAGAGTATTTCATCGCGCACGGCATCCGGCGCTTCTACTCGGTGTCCATCTCCGGCTATCACATCGCCGAGGCCGGCGCGAATCCGATCTCGCAGCTCGCGTTCACGCTGGCGAACGGCTTCACCTACGTCGAGGCGTTCCTCGCGCGCGGCATGGCAATCGACGACTTCGCGCCCAACCTGTCGTTCTTCTTCAGCTACGGCATGGAGCCCGAGTACGCGGTGCTGGGACGCGTGGCGCGGCGCATCTGGGCTACCGCGATGCGCGAGAAGTACGGCGCCGGCGAGCGCAGCCAGAAGCTCAAGTTCCATTCCCAGACTTCGGGACGCAGCCTGCATGCGCAGGAGATCGCGTACAACGACATCCGCACCACGCTGCAGGCGCTGATCGCCTCCTACGACAACACCAACTCGCTGCACACCAACGCCTACGACGAGGCGATCACCACGCCGAGCGAGGACTCGGTGCGCCGCGCGCTCGCGATCCAGCTCATCATCAACCGCGAATGGGGCTTGGGCCGCAACGACAATCCCAATCAGGGATCGTTCGTCATCGAGGAGTTGACGGACCTGGTGGAGGAAGCGGTGCTGCGCGAGTTCGAGCGCCTGTCCGAACGCGGCGGCGTGCTCGGCGCGATGGAGACGGGCTACCAGCGCGGCCGCATCCAGGACGAGTCGATGCTCTACGAGACGCGCAAGCACGATGGCTCGTATCCGATCGTCGGAGTCAACGTGTTTCGCAACGAGCAGGCGCAGGATACGGTTGCCGGCATCGCCTTAGCACGTTCCACCGAGGCGGAGAAGCAGAGCCAGCTCGCGCGGCTGCGTGCTTTTCACGAGCGACATCGGGAAACGTCCGGCCCGGCGTTGCAGCGTTTGCAGCAAGTCGCGATGGCGAACGGCAACGTGTTCGAAGAACTCATGCATGCCGTGCGGGTATGCTCGCTCGGACAGATCACGCATGCGCTGTTCGAAGTGGGCGGGCAGTACCGGCGCAATATGTGATCGGCGTGCGTTCCCGTTTCAAGCAAGGCAGGCAAGGGAAGCAAGGCTTCGGCGGCGAAGTTCTCCCCTCTCCCTCCGGGAGAGGGGCCGGGGGTGAGGGAAGTCGTGAGCATGACGCATAATTCCCTCACCCTCGATCCCTCTCCCAAAGGGAGAGGGAAGACAACCTTACCCCTGGGACCAACATACAAGACGTTGTGAGGGAAGAACGGAACGAGGAACATGCGCATCGAAGGCAGCACCTTCCTGATCACCGGCGGCGCATCGGGCTTGGGCGCGGGCACGGCGCGCCTGCTGGCGCAGGCCGGCGCCAATGTCGTCCTGGGCGACATGAATGCGGAAGCGGGCAGTCGCATCGCCGCCGAGCTCGGCAGCCGCGCGCGCTTCGGGCCGACCGACGTGACGGACGAAAGCCAGACGAAAGCGTTGGTCGACATGGCCCGCCAAACCTTCGGCCGCCTCGACGGCGCCGTGAACTGCGCCGGCATCGTGATCGGCGAGCGCGTGCTGGGGCGCAACGGCCCGCACCGTGTCGAATCGTTCCGGCGCGTGATCGAGGTGAACCTGATCGGTACTTTCAATACGATTCGACTCGCGGCAGCCGCCATGGCCGACAACCCACCGGGAGAGTCGGGCGAGCGCGGCGTGATCGTCAACACGGCTTCGGTCGCAGCCTTCGACGGTCAGATCGGGCAGGCGGCCTATTCAGCCTCCAAGGGCGCGATCGCGTCGATGACCTTGCCGCTCGCCCGCGAGCTCGCCCGCAGCGGCATTCGCGTCGTGACCATCGCACCCGGAATTTTCGACACGGCCATGGTCGGCGGCTTCGACCAGGAACTGAAGGGCTCGCTCGCCGCGCAGATTCCGTTTCCCGCGCGGCTCGGCCGTCCCGACGAGTATGCGGCGCTGGTGCGTCACATCGTAGAGAATCAGATGCTCAATGGCGCCACCATCCGGCTCGACGGCGCGATTCGCATGGCGCCGAAATAACGCGCAAGCCGACGAGCCGCCGACCCGAGAGATCGTTCATGGACTACGGCAACATCCTGCTCGAACAGCCCGAGGCCGGCATCCATCTGCTTACGGTGAACCGGCCGAAGTCGCTCAATGCGCTCAACGCCGGCACACTGGACGAAATCGCCGCTGCAATCGCGCGGGTCGGGGACGACAAGACGGCCCGCGTGCTGCTCGTGACCGGCGCGGGCGACAAGGCGTTTGTTGCAGGCGCCGACATCGCGCAGATGCAAAGCTTCGGGCCGGCCGATGCGCAGGCGTTCTCCGAGAAAGGTAATCGCACCTTCCGCGCGCTCGAGATGCTGCCCTTGCCGGTGATCGCGCTGGTGAACGGTTACGCCTTGGGCGGCGGCTGCGAGCTCGCCCTGGCATGCGACTGGATCGTGGCCTCGGAACGTGCCGCGTTCGGCCAGCCGGAAGTGAACCTCGGCGTGGTGGCGGGCTTCGGCGGCACCCAGCGCCTGCCGCGGTTGATCGGGCGTGCACGCGCGATGGAATTGCTGGTCACGGGACGCATGGTCAAGGCCGAGGAGGCGCTGCGCATCGGGCTCGTCAACCAGGTCGTTGCGCCCGAACGGTTGTCCGAAACCGGCCTGGAGCTCGCGCGTACCATCGCTTCGAAGGGCCCGGTCGCCGTGCGCCTGACCAAGCAGATCGTCCAGCGCGGCCAGGACATGGACCTGCCGAATGCCTGCCAGCAGGAGGCGTATGCGTTTGCGCTGGCATGCGCGACCGAGGATCAGAAAGAGGGCATGAAGGCGTTTTTGGAGAAGCGGCCGGCGAAGTTCATGGGGGGGTGAATGGACGAGGAGGCTGCCGGCCGTCGTTGCCGTGAAAACGGGAATCCAGGGTGCGAAGGAACGCGGACCATTACCGCTGTAATACCAATGAACCGTTGAGCACGCGCCGGACCTCGCGATCACGCGGAGCCGCAATGAAGGAGGAGAGCCTGGAAACGTTCCCGCGCCTGCTGCTGCATCACGCAGCCGCGCATGGCGCGCGCCCGGCGATACGCGAGAAGGACCTGGGCATCTGGCAGACCTGGACTTGGGGCCAGGTTGCAGCCGAAGTGCGCGACCTGGCCAACGGCCTGGCCCTGCTCGGATTCCGGCGCGGCGACAGTCTCGCCATTGTCGGCGACAACCGTCCGCGCCTGTACTGGGCCTTGTGCGCCGCGCAGGCGCTGGGCGGCATTCCGGTTCCGATCTACCAGGACGCCGTGGCGGCGGAGATGATCTACGTGCTGCGGGATGCCGAGGCGGCGTTCGTGCTTGCCGAGGACCAGGAGCAGGTCGACAAGCTGCTGGAGGCGCTGCCGCAGTGTCCTCGCATTCGCCACATCGTCTACGACGATACGCGCGGGATGCGCCACTATGCAGCGCCGCAGTTGTGCAGATACGATGCGCTGATCGCGCGTGCTCGCAACGCGCCGGGCGCCATCGACTTCGAGGCCGAGGCCGGCAAGGCGCGCGGCGACGACGTCGCCATCATGCTCTACACCTCCGGGACGACCGGCGAGCCCAAGGGCGTGCGCCTCAGCCACGACAATCTGCTCGTCACCGCCCGCAACGCCGCGCGCTTCGACGGTCTCACCGAGCGCGACGAAATACTCTCGTACTTGCCGATGGCCTGGGTGGGCGACAACGTGTTTTCATACGCGCAAGCCTACGTGACCGGGTTTTGCGTCAACTGCCCGGAAAGCTCGCAGACCGTGCTCACCGACATGCGCGAGATCGGCCCGACCTATTATTTCGCGCCGCCGCGCGTGTTCGAGAGCCTGCTCACCCAGGTCATGATCCGCATGGAGGACGCCGCGGCGCCGAAGCGGGCGCTGTTCCGCCACTTCATGGCGCTGGCGCGTCGGGTCGGTCCCGCGATCCTCGACGGCGGCTGCGTATCCCTTCTCGACCGGCTCCATTACGCGCTCGGCGAGCTGCTCGTCTACGGGCCGCTCAAGAACGTGCTCGGCATGTCGCGCATTCGCGTCGGCTACACCGCGGGCGAAGCGATCGGCCCCGACATCTTCATCTTCTTCCGTTCGCTCGGCATCAACCTGAAGCAGCTCTACGGCCAGACCGAGGGCGCCGTGTTCGTATGCATGCAGCCCACGAGCGAGGTGCGGCCCGATACGGTCGGTCCGCCGGCGCCCGGCGTGGAGGTGAAGGTGACCGCAGCGGGCGAGGTGATGTATCGCGGCCCCGGGGTGTTCGCCGCCTATCACAACAACCCGACGGCCACGGCGCAAACCAAGACCGCCGATGGTTGGGTGCGCACCGGAGACGCGGGCTATTTCGACGCTGCAGGGCATCTGCGCATCGTCGATCGGGCACATGATGTCGGCAAGCTCGCGGACGGGACGCTGTTCGCGCCGAAGTTCATCGAGAACAAGCTCAAGTTCTTTCCCCATATCAAGGAGGCCGTTGCCTTCGGTGACGGCCGGGCGTTCTGCGCCGTGTTCGTGAACATCGACCTGGAATCGGTCGGCAACTGGGCCGAGCGGCGCAACCTTGCCTACGCCGGCTATACCGACCTCGCGGCCAAGGAAGCGGTCTATGCGCTCGTCGCCGATTGCGTTGCGCATGTGAATGCGGACTTGGCGGCCGATCCGAAGCTCGCCGGCTCGCAGATCCGGCGTTTTCTCATCCTGCCCAAGGAGCTCGATGCCGACGACGGCGAGCTCACGCGCACGCGCAAGGTGAGGCGGGGGCGCATCGCCGAACGCTATGCGAGCCTGGTTCATGCGCTCTATTCGGGTGAGGGCCGCTACCAGCTGGAGACCCGAGTGCAGTTCGAGGATGGCCGCACGGGGATGATTCGCGCCGAGGTGCGAATCGCCGACCTGCCTGCGCGGCAGGAGCGCGTCGCCGCATGAGCTTCGTCCCGACGCCGCAGCCCGCCGTCGATGCGGCGCCGAAAGTTTCCGCCATCGACAGCTCGCCGCCAGGCGCCAGAGCGAGGCACGCCATCGGCGAGGTGATTCTGCGCGCCGACGACATTTCGCTCGCCTTCGGCGGTGTGCAGGCGCTTTCGCACGTGAGCTTCGACGTGCGCGCCCACGAGGTGCGCGCGATCATCGGCCCCAACGGCGCGGGCAAGAGCTCGATGCTGAACGTCATCAATGGCGTCTATCATCCGCAGCAAGGCCGCATCACTTATCGCGGCACGACGTTTCGGCGCATGACGCCGTACCAGGCGGCCCGGGCCGGCATCGCACGCACCTTTCAGAACATCGCGCTCTTCAAGGGCATGAGCGTGCTCGACAACATCATGACCGGTCGCACGCTCGCGATGCGCGCCGGGCTCTTCAGCCAGGCGCTGTATTTCGGCCGCGCGCGCCGCGAAGAGATCGCCCATCGACGCCAGGCCGAAGCCATGATCGATTTCCTGCAGATCGAGGCGGTACGCAAGGTGCCCGTCGGCAGGCTGCCCTACGGGCTGCAGAAGCGGGTGGAGCTCGGACGCGCGCTGGCGGCCGAGCCCGAAGTGCTGCTGCTGGACGAGCCGATGGCGGGGATGAACATGGAGGAGAAGCAGGACATGAGCCGCTTCATCCTGGACGTGAACGACGAGTTCGGCACCACCATCGTCCTCATCGAGCACGACATGGGGGTGGTGATGGATCTGTCGGACCGTGTGGTGGTGCTCGATTACGGCCGCAAGATCGCCGACGGGACGCCGGACGAGGTGCGCAACGACCCAGGCGTGATCGCGGCGTATCTCGGCGTGGCTCGAAGTTGATCATTCCGTATTGGACGACAGTGCAACACGGACACAACACGCCCCTCTCCCTCCGGGAGAGGGGCTGGGGGTGAGGGAAATGGGCTTCTTCCTCGAAGTCCTGCTCGGCGGCCTGATGGCCGGGGTGCTGTACTCGCTGGTGGCGCTCGGCTTCGTCCTCATCTTCAAGGCGTCGGGCGTCTTCAACTTCGCCCAGGGCGCCATGGTGCTGTTCGCCGCGCTCACGCTGGTGCGGCTGATGGAATGGATGCCGTGGCCGCTCGCTTTCGCCGTCGCGACCGCGATCATGGTGCTGCTCGCCATCGCCATCGAGCGCCTGGTGCTGCGGCCGCTGGTCAACCAGGATGGCGTGATCCTGTTCATGGCGACCATCGGTCTCAGTTTTTTCCTGGAGGGATTCGGGCAAGCGCTCTGGGGCAGCGACGTCTACGCGCTCGACGTCGGCATGCCGAAGGACCCGCTGATCGTGCTGGAGAACGTGTTCGAGGGCGGCGTGCTCGTGAACGAAGGCGATGTCGTCACCGCGCTGGTGGCGGGCGCGCTGGTCGTGAGCCTGGCGTTGTTCTTTCACCGCACGCGCCTGGGGCGGTCGCTGCGCGCGGTCGCCGACGATCATCAGGCGGCGCAAAGCGTCGGCATCCCGCTCAACCGCATGTGGGTGATCGTCTGGAGCATCTCCGGCCTGGTGGCGCTGGTGGCGGGCGTGGTGTGGGGCACGAAGCTCGGCGTGCAGTTCTCGCTCGTGCTTGTGGCCTTGAAGTCGCTCCCGGTCGTCATCCTGGGTGGCTTCACCTCGATTCCGGGTGCGATCGTCGGCGGGCTCATCATCGGCGCCGGCGAGAAGCTCTCCGAGGTCTACCTCGGCCCGTACATCGGCGGCGGCATCGAGAACTGGTTCGCCTACGTGCTGGCGCTCGCGTTCCTGCTGGTGCGGCCGCAGGGACTTTTCGGCGAGCGCATCATCGAGCGGGTGTGAGGATCGGGAAGGAAGAAGCGCAATACGGAGACGATGCGTTAAAGGATGCTCTGAATTGCCGTCATGCCCGCGGACGCGGGCATCCAGGACTGCTTGACTGGATTCCCGCTTCCGCGGGAATGACGAAGTGGCGGTTCTTCAGAGACTAAAGGCGGACACCGAGCAGACTGCGGATAGCCGAATGCTTTATCGAGAGGCAGGTCAGTTCAAGACTTCGTATGCCGCCGACATGGCGGTATTCCCGATCCGCCAGGACCGGTGGCTGGTGGCGATTCTCGTTGCCGTGGCCTACGTCGGCCTGCCGCTGATTGCGTCCGGCTACCTCTTTCGCGCCATCCTGATCCCGTTCCTGATCCTGGCGCTGGCGGCAATCGGGCTCAACCTGCTGGTGGGCTACTGCGGCCAGATCTCGCTCGGCACGGGCGGCTTCATGGCGGTGGGCGCCTACGCGGCATATAACCTTGCGCTGCGTCTTCCCGATCTCAACCTGCTGCTCGTATTCGTGCTCGCGGGGGTCGCGGCCATGCTGGTCGGCATGGTGTTCGGCGTGCCGAGCCTGCGCATCAAGGGCTTCTACCTGGCGGTGGCGACGCTCGCCGCCCAGTTCTTTCTCGACTGGCTGTTCCTGCGGGTGAAGTGGTTCACCAACGATACGCCGTCCGGGTCGGTCACTGCGCCCGAGCTCGCCGTGTTCGGCTGCGTCATCGATACGGACGTCGAGCGTTACCTTTTCTGCCTCGCGGTGGTGACGCTCTTCGCCGTCATCGCAAAGAATTTGGTGCGCGGGCGCATCGGACGATCCTGGATGGCGATCCGGGACATGGACGTGGCGGCCGAGATCATCGGCATCCGCCCGCTTCGTGCCAAGCTGTCGGCATTCGCGGTGAGCTCGTTCTACGTCGGTGTCGCCGGCGCATTGTGGGCGTTCGTGCACCTGGGATCGTGGGAGCCGCTCGCCTTCGACGTCAATCGCTCGTTCCAGCTGCTGTTCATGGTGATCGTCGGCGGTCTGGGCTCGATCCTCGGCAGCTTCCTCGGCGCCGCATTCATCACCATCCTGCCGCTCGTACTCAACCAGATCCCGGGCGCGCTCGGCATCCCGCTCTCCACGGCGGCCATCGCGCATCTGGAGCTCATGGTGTTCGGCGCGCTGATCGTGCTGTTCCTGATCTGGGAACCGCACGGTCTGGCGCGGTTGTGGGCGATCGGCAAGGAGAAGTTGCGACTGTGGCCGTTTCCGCACTAGATTGTGCAGGTGTGAGGCAGCGGGCGAGGCAACGACAAACTGCAACGACAAAGCGGGGGTGGCGTATGAGGAGCTGGAGTACGTTCCAACGGCTGGCGGTGGCATGGGCGGCGGTCGCGGCGCTCGGCAGCGGCGTCGAAGCTCAGGCGCAGGCCAACGAGCAATTCATCCCGGTCCTGGTGTACCGCACCGGGCCGTACGCGCCCAACGGCGTGCCGTGGGCCGACGGGTTCGTCGACTACCTGAACCTCGTGAACGAGCGTGACAAGGGCATCAACGGCGTGCGGGTCACCTATGAAGAATGTGAGACCGGGTATGCCACCGACCGCGGCGTCGAGTGCTACGAGCGGCTCAAGAGCAAGGGTCCGACCGGGGCGGCGGTGTTCAATCCGCTTTCGACCGGCATCACGTTCGCGCTGACGGAAAAGGCGCCGGTCGACAAGATTCCGCTGATCACGATGGGATACGGCCGATCGGAGTCGGCCGACGGCAGCGCATTCACATGGAATTTCCCGCTGCTCGGCACGTACTGGACGGCTGCCGACATCATCATGCATCACATCGCGAACAAGCTCGGTGGCTACGGCAGGCTCAAAGGCAAGAAAGTCGCGCTCGTCTACCACGATTCGCCTTACGGCAAGGAGCCCATCCCGCTGCTCACGGCGCTTTCCAAGAAGCACGGCTTCCAGCTCCTGACGCTGCCGGTCACGCATCCCGGGGTGGAGCAGAAGGCGACGTGGCTGCAGGTCCGGCAGAATCGCCCCGATTTCGTGCTGCTGTGGGGCTGGGGCGTCATGAACTCGACCGCGATCAAGGAGGCGGTGGCGGTCAACTATCCGCGCGAACAGATGTACGGCGTGTGGTGGTCGGGCGCCGAGCCCGACGTGCTTCCGGCCGACGCGGGCGCCAAGGGCTACAACGCCGCCGCGCTTCAGCACTCGTCCGGACAGGGTGCCGTGCACAAGGCGATCCTCCAGCACGTCTACGACAAGAACAAGGGCTCGGGCAAGCGCGAGGAGGTCGGCACCGTGCTCTACAACCGCGGCATGATCAACGCCATGGTGACCATCGAGGCGATCCGCACCGCGCAAGCCAAGTTCGGGCAAAAGCCGCTCACGGGAGAGCAGGTGCGCTGGGGCATCGAGAATCTCGCGCTCGACGCGGCGCGCATCAAGGCGCTGGGATTCGACGGATTCCTGCAGCCGATCCAGGTCTCGTGCCGCGACCACGAAGGCGTGCGCCTCGCCCGCATCCACCAATGGGACGGAAGCAAATGGAGCTTCGTCTCCGACTGGATCAAGGGTAACGAGCCGATGCTGCGCGCGATGGTCGAGGAGGCGGCGAAGAAGTACGCCGCAGAGAAGAAGATCACGCCGCGGGATTGCAGCAAGGAGAGCTGATGCTGCTCGTCGAAGGCGCGAGCCCGCTCTCGCCTGCCGGCGTCATTCCCGCGCAAGCGGGAAGCCAGAATTTCACACATGCTCCTGGGCCCCCGCCTGCGCGGGGGCGACGGATCGCAATGGTATCCGCAGCATGAACACCGCGAACGCGAACGCCAGTGCAACACTGCTCGACGTGAACGGCATCGAAGTGATCTACAACCACGTGATCCTGGTGCTGAAGGGCGTCTCGCTGGCCGTGCCCGAAGGCGGCATCGTCTGCCTCCTCGGCGCCAACGGCGCCGGCAAGACGACCACGCTCAAAGCGATCTCGTGCCTGTTGCGCGCCGAGCGCGGCGCGGTCACGAAGGGAGCGATCAGCTATCGCGGCAAACGCATCGACCGGCTCGATCCGTCGGCGCTCGTGCGGCGTGGATTGATCCAGGTCATGGAAGGACGGCGTTGTTTTGCCCACCTCACCGTGGAAGAGAACCTCCTGACCGGCGCATATACGCGCGGCGGCGGCCGCCGCACAGGCGTGGCGGAGGACCTGGAGAAGGTCTATCACTATTTCCCGCAGCTGCGCGAACGGCGCAGCGCCACCGCCGGTTACACCTCGGGCGGCGAGCAGCAGATGACCGCGATCGGACGCGCGCTCATGTCGCGGCCGGCGATGATCCTGCTCGATGAGCCTTCGATGGGGCTCGCGCCGCAGCTGGTCGAGGAGATCTTCGGCATCGTGCAGCGGCTCAATCGCGAGGCGAACGTGAGCTTTCTCGTTGCCGAGCAGAACACGGCGCTCGCGCTGCGTCATGCCGAGTACGGCTACATTCTGGAGAACGGGCGCGTCGTGCTCGACGGTACGGCAGCGAGTCTGGCGGCGAACGAGGACGTGAAGGAGTTCTACCTCGGCATCGCGGCCGGCGAGCGCCGCAATTTCCGCGACGCAAGACATTACCGCCGGCGCAAGCGCTGGCTCGCCTAGTGTCCTGAGTCCGAAATTCGCCGCGCAAAAGATGCCGAGAATCGACGCCATACTTTGTCGCGAATCCTCGCCGGGTGTCCAACCCGGCTGTGGTTCGCTTCGCGTCTGGCGCCGATTTCGACACTTTTGCCTCCTTATCCTCAGAGCATACGTTCGAGACTAATGCGACGAACCTCGGACTCAGGACACTAGGAGGCCGCATGGATCATTTCGACCGGCTGGAAACGCGCGACCCGGCCAGCCGCGAGCGCGCTCTCATGGCCGCGCTGCCCGGTCTCATCCGCCACGCGCAAACGAACGCGCCCGGCTTCGCCGAGCTGCTGCGTGGTGTGGATGCGGGTGCGATCACGAGCCGCGCAGCGCTCGCGCAGTTGCCGCTGGTGCACAAGGGCAGCCTCAAGGACCTTCAGCGCGCCGCCTTGCCGTTCGCCGGCTTTGCGGCGGTGCGCACGGCCTCACTCGCCCGCATCTACGCTTCACCCGGCCCGACGTACGATCCCGAGGGCCGCACGCCCGACTACTGGCGTTTCGCGCGAGCGCTGTTCGCCGCCGGCTTTCGCAGCGGCGACCTGGTGCACAACTGCTTTGCCTACCACATGACGCCGGCCGGATTCATCGCCGATCTCGGGGCGCAGGCGCTCGGCTGCACGGTGTTCCCCGGCGGTACCGGCAATACCGAGATGCAAGTGGCGGCAATCCGCGACCTGCGCCCGCAAGGCTATGTCGGCACGCCGAGCTTCCTGCGCATCATCGTCGAGAAGGCCGACGAAATGGGCGCCGACATTTCGAGCCTCGAGCGCGCGTTGGTCGCCGCTGAAGCGCTACCGCCGGCGCTGCGCGCTCAGCTCGATGCGCGTGGCATCCGTACGCTGCAGTGCTATGCGAGCGCCGATCTCGGTCTCATGGCCTACGAGTCGCAGGCGCGCGAAGGCATGATCGTCGACGAAGGCATGATCGTAGAGATCGTGCGCCCCGGCACCGGCGAGCCGGTCGGCGCGGGCGAGGTGGGCGAAGTGGTGGTGACGAGCTTCACGCAAGCCTATCCGCTCATCCGTTTCGCCACCGGCGACTTATCGGCCGTGCTGCCGGGCATAAGCCCGTGCGGGCGTACCAACATGCGCATCCGGGGCTGGCTCGGTCGTGCCGATCAGGCGACCAAGGTGCGCGGCATGTTCGTGCATCCGTCGCAGGTCGCCGAGGTGCTGCGGCGCCATCCGGAAGTCGTCAAGGCGCGGTTGGTGGTCGACTTCGATGCCCACGGAGCCGATCGGATGACGCTCGAATGCGAAGTGGCAGCCGGAAGCGGTGAAGCGTTGCCAAACGCCATCGCAGAGAGCCTGCGCCAGGTCTGTCAGCTGCGCGGCGAAGTCAGGCCGGTCGCTGTGGGTGCGTTGCCTGACGATGGGAAGGTGATCGAGGAGCGGCGCCAGTACTCGACTTGAGTCGCAGTTCTCGCCTCGCTGCGGACCCGGTGCGACAACCCTCGCTTCCAGAGGAAAGGGGAGCGAAAGGGGAGCGTACAACGGAAAGCGGTTTGTCAGTCCCTTTGCGCGCCATCAATGGTGACCGCCATGGCCGCCGCCATGCGCGGTGAGCGGCCGCACCGCAGCCTTCACTTCGACGTTCTCGCGCTTGCCGTCCTTGCCCTCCACCACCAGCATGAGCGGGACGCTTTGGCCTTCCTTGAACGGGCCCTTCAGTCCCATCAGCATGATGTGATAACCACCGGACTTGAATTCGACGGTCTTGCCGGCCGGCAGCGCCACGCTCGCAACCGGGCGCATTTTCATCATGTTGTTTTCCATCCGGCTCTCGTGCATCTCGACTACGCCGGCAACGGGCGATCGGACTTCGACGATGCGCGCATCTCTTGCGGAGGTGATCTGCAGGAAGGCGCCGGTTGCGCTCTGCTGCGGGACGGTGGCGCGAACCCAGGCCTCCTTGACCGTCACCTGTGCATGGGCGGAAGCAAAGAACGAAGCAAGCAGTACGATCGCGGCGATATGTTTCATGGGGATTCCTGTACATCGAGCGGCTGCCGAAAGTGTGCAAGCGGCAGCGGAGGTCGTATTCTATGCGGGCCCGGCGCGATGAGAGCCACGAAATGCCTGAATTCTGCAGGCAGCGCTCGATCTTTCGATGCATGGGCTTGCCGCTTACCACGGAGAGCCACGACGCCGGCAAGCGGGCATGAAAATCGATGGGGCTATCGGCGGCTTGCCGGCGTTCGGCCACAGCGGGCGAGAGCCGAAATACGCACTGCTATAATCATCGCGTGCAATGGGGACTCGCCGTTCGTGCGCCTGTCGCCGGAGCGGCCAAACGCAACAGGGTACCGTCATGGACATGAAGGATCTGCAGCCAGATGTCGACCCGCAAGAGACCCAGGAGTGGCTGGACGCTCTGGATGCGGTCATCAAGGTCGAGGGCACCGAGCGGGCGCACTACCTGCTCGAGCGCATGATCGAGCGCACGCGCCGCGCAGGCGCGCAGCTTCCCTTCACCGGCACGACGGCCTACCTCAATACCATTCCGCCCGGGCTCGAAGAGCGCTCCCCGGGTGATCACGAGCTCGAGCATCGCATCCGCACCTACGTGCGCTGGAATGCGATGGCCATGGTGGTGCGGGCCAACCGCGATACCAACGTGGGCGGCCATATCGCGAGCTTCGCCTCGGCGGCCACGCTCTATGACGTGGGCTTCAACCACTTCTGGCGCGGCGCCACGGATACGTTCCGCGGCGACATCGTCTACTTCCAGGGGCATTCGTCGCCCGGTATCTATGCGCGCTCGTTCCTGCTCGACGAGCTGACCGAGGAGCAGCTCGACAACTTTCGGCAGGAAGTCGACGGCAATGGGCTGCCGTCCTATCCGCACCCGTGGCTGATGCCGAACTACTGGCAGTTCCCGACGGTATCGATGGGGCTCGGGCCACTCATGGCGCTCTACCAGGCGCGCTTCATGCGCTATCTGCGTGATCGCGGCATCACCGAGAACCAGGGCCGCAAGGTGTGGGCCTTCATGGGCGACGGCGAGATGGACGAGCCCGAATCGCTCGGTGCGATCTCGCTGGCCGGGCGCGAGAAGCTGGACAACCTCATCTTCGTCATCAATTGCAACCTGCAACGCCTCGACGGGCCGGTGCGCGGCAACGGCAAGATCATCCAGGAGCTCGAGTCCGAGTTCCGCGGCGCGGGCTGGAACGTCATCAAGGTGATCTGGGGCTCGTACTGGGATCCGCTGTTCGTGCGCGATACCAAAGGCATACTGCTCAAGCGCATGGAGGAGTGCGTCGACGGCGAGTACCAGACCTTCAAGTCGAAGGACGGCGCCTTCGTGCGCAAGCACTTCTTCGGCAAGTATCCCGAGCTGCTGGAGATGGTCGCGACCATGACCGACGACGACATCTGGCGCTTGAACAGGGGCGGGCACGATCCGCACAAGGTCTATGCCGCATATGCCGCGGCGATGAAGCACGTCGGCCAGCCGACGGTCATCCTCGCCAAGACCATCAAGGGCTACGGCATGGGCGAGTCGGGTGAATCGCAGAACATCACCCACCAGCAGAAGAAGATGGGAACGTCCTCGATCCGTGCGTTCCGCGACCGCTTCCGCGTGCCGGTGACCGACGACAAGCTCGATGAAGTGCCCTATCTCAAATTCGAGGAGGGAAGCGCCGAGCTCAAGTACCTGCGCGAACGGCGCGAAACGCTCGGCGGGCGCGTGCCGTGGCGGCGGCGCAAGGCCGATCCGCTGCCGGTGCCGGCCTTGTCCGCGTTCGAGTCGCTGCTCAAGGCAACCGGCGACGAGCGCACGATGTCGACCACGATGGCGTTCGTGCGCATCCTCTCGACCCTGGTGCGGGACAAGAAGCTCGGCAAGTTCGTCGTGCCGATCGTGCCGGACGAGTCGCGCACCTTCGGCATGGAAGGGATGTTCCGCCAGCTCGGCATCTACTCCCACGTCGGCCAGCTGTATACGCCCCAGGATGCCGAGCAGTTGATGTTCTACAAGGAAGACCAGAACGGTCAGATCCTGCAGGAGGGCATCAACGAGCCTGGTGCCATGTCGTCGTGGATCGCCGCGGCCACCGCCTACAGCACGCACGGCGTGCCGATGATTCCGTTCTACATTTTCTATTCGATGTTCGGTTTCCAGCGCGTGGGCGACCTGTGCTGGGCGGCGGGCGACATCCGCGCGCGCGGGTTCCTGCTCGGCGGAACTGCCGGGCGTACCACCCTGAACGGGGAAGGCCTGCAGCACGAGGATGGTCACAGCCACCTGGCCGCGTCCACCATCCCGAACTGCATGGCGTACGATCCGACCTTCGCCTACGAGCTCGCCGTCATCATGCAGGACGGTATGCGGCGCATGTATGCCGAGCAGGAGGATTTGTTCTACTACATCACCTTGATGAACGAGAACTACCCGCACCCGGCAATGCCGGCGGGCGCGGAGAACGGCATTCTCCAGGGGATGTATCTCTTCCGGGAAGGCAAGGCGAAATCGAGCCGCGCGCCGCGCGTGCAGCTGCTCGGATCCGGCACGATCCTGCGCGAAGTGATCGCGGGGGCGGAACTGCTCGAACGCGACTTCGGCGTGGCGGCCGACATCTGGAGCTGCCCGAGCTTCAACCAGCTGCGCCGCGAGGGGCTCGACGCCGAGCGCTGGAACCGGCTGCATCCGGAGGCCGAGCCGCGTCTGTCCTATGTCGAGCAGTGCCTGCAGGATCGCCAGGGCCCGGTCGTGGCCGCGACCGACTACATGAAGACTTACGCCGATCAGATCCGCCCGTTCGTGCGCAATCGCTACATCGTGCTCGGCACCGACGGCTTCGGCCGCTCCGACACGCGCGAGAAGCTGCGCCGCTTCTTCGAGGTCGACCGGCATCATGTGACGGTGGCCGCGCTCAAGGCGCTGGCCGAAACGACCGAAGCGATCTCGCCCAAACAGGTGGGCGAGGCGATTCGCAAATACGGCATCGATCCCGAGGCGCCGAATCCGGTCACTGTTTGATCCGGGGCCGAGGTTGCCGAGTGAAGGAGTGAAGGAGTGAAGG
>WHTS01000028.1:0-41714 GCA_009377585.1 Betaproteobacteria bacterium | reverse complement strand
GTGAAGGGTGAAGGGGGAACGTTGAAGCCGAACCGAAGCGATGATGTCGCGCGCGGGCAGCGTCGCTGCGTTTCATTTTTCACTTATGACGCTTCACTCGGCTAGCCCCATGTCTTCCTCCATTGAGGTTAGGGTCCCCGATCTCGGCGACTTCAAGGACATCCCCGTCATCGAGGTCCTGGTCCATCCGGGCGATTCGATCAAGCCGGAGGATCCGCTGGTCACGCTCGAATCGGACAAGGCCACGATGGACGTGCCGGCACCCGCGGCCGGTGTGGTCAAGGACGTCAAGGTCAAGGTCGGCGACAAGGTCTCCAAAGGGTCGCTCGTGCTGACGCTCGATTCCGAATCGGGTGCGCAGCCCGCGGCGCCAGGCGAGACCGCCGAACCAAAGGACGCATCGCCGCAGCCAGCGAAGGAATCGGCCGCGACGCAGCCGGCCAGCGCGCCGCCAACGAGCGCGGCCCGTACGCCATCCGAGCCAACGCGTGCCGACACTGCCGGCAAGCATGTACCTGCCGAGCAGGCACAGCCGAGCACAACGGCGCGCGCGCCGATTGCGCCTGCCGAGGTCGACGAAGCGGCTTTCGCGCTCGCGCACGCGAGCCCGGCCGTACGGCGTCTGGCGCGCGAGCTGGGCGTAGACCTGGGGCAGGTGCGTGGTACCGGACCCAAGGACCGGATCCTCAAGGAGGATGTGCAGGCGTTCGTCAAGGAAGCGCTCACGCGTCCGCAAGCCCGCGGCGGCGGCGTCGGGCTCGATCTGCCGCCTTGGCCGCAGGTCGACTTCGCCAAGTTCGGTGCGGTGGAGAGCGTGCCGCTGTCGCGCATCCAGAGGATTTCGGGACCGTACCTCGCCCGCAACTGGGTGATGATCCCGCACGTCACCCAGCACGACGAGGCGGACATCACGGCGCTCGAAGCCTTCCGCAAGGCGCAGGGCGAGGCGGCGAAGAAGGAGGGCGTGCACCTCACCTTGCTCGCATTCGTCATGAAAGCGTGCGTGGCGGCGCTGAAGCAGTTTCCGCAGTTCAATGCCTCGCTCGCGCCCGATGGCCAGTCGCTCATCGTCAAGAAATATTTCCACATCGGCGTGGCGGTGGATACGCCCGAGGGCCTGGTGGTGCCGGTGATCCGCGATGCCGACACGAAAGGCGCGCTCCAGATCGCGCGCGAGCTGGCCGAGGTGAGCGGCCGCGCGCGCGACAGGAAGCTCGCGCCCGGCGACATGCAAGGCGGCAGCTTCTCGATCTCGAGCCTGGGCGGAATCGGCGGCACGGCGTTCACGCCCATCATCAACGCGCCGGAAGTCGCGATCCTCGGCGTTTCGCGCACGGCGCTGAAGCCGGTCTACGGCGACGGCGGCGCGCTGCAGGCTCGGCTCATGCTGCCTTTGTCGCTTTCTTACGATCATCGCGTCATCGATGGCGCGCAGGGCGCTCGCTTCATCACCTTCCTGAGCGCGGTCCTCGGCGACATCCGTCGCCTGGTGTTGTGATGATGAAAAGGGGCCAGGCTCGATTTCTTTCGAACCCATCGCGGCCGATATGTCCTGTCGTCTGATTTCATGATCTGCACGCAACCGTGCAGAAATTCGAGCCTGGCCCCTTTTCCTGGGGGCGCCGGGAATGGATGAGACGGGGCCGATCGGCATCCTCGGCGGCACGTTCGATCCGGTGCATTACGGGCATCTGCGGCTGGCCGAAGAAGCGGCCGATGCGCTCGGGCTTACGCAGGTGCGGCTCATTCCGGCTGCATTGCCCAACCTGCGCGCGCGCCCCGGGACCAAGCCCCATCAACGGCTGGAAATGACTCGACTCGCGGCGGCGCATAATCCGCGGCTCGCGGTGGACGACCGGGAGCTACGGCGCGAAGGCATGAGCTACACGGTGGACACGCTGGACGAGCTGCGTGCCGAGCTCGGTGCAACGCGGCCGATATGGCTGATTCTCGGCGCGGACGCGTTCCTGCGGCTGCCGGCGTGGAGCCGCTGGCTGCAGCTGTTCGACCTGGCGCACATCGCCGTCGCGACCCGACCGGGCTACACACTGGACGAGGCCGTGCGCCAGTCGGCTGAGCTCGCGGCCGAATGGCACCGGCGCTTCGTTCCCGATCCGGTGCCGCCGCCGCCTCGCGCCGGCGCTTCTGCCGGCGCTATCGTACCTTCGGTCGGCGCTTCTGCTGGCGCCGTCGTGCCGCCTTGCGCCAACGCTCCTGCCGTCGCCGTCGTCCCTCGGGCGGGCGCTCTTGCCGACGCCCCGGCCGGTGCCATCGTCCACCTACCGATTCCGCTGTTGGAGATCTCGGCCTCGGACCTGCGGGTCCGAATGTCGCGAGGGGCGAGCGTGCGCTATTTGCTGCCACCGGCCGTGATTGATTATATTGCCGCCCATCGCTTGTACCCCTCGCAATGAGAATCGATCGGATCGTCAAAGCCGTCGTCACGGCCCTGGAGGACATCAAGGCGCGCGACATCGTCGTGCTGAACGTGGTGAAGCTCACCTCGATGTTCGATCGTGTGATCATCGCCAGCGGCGATTCGACCCGGCAGGTGAAGTCGCTGGCCGATAACGTCCAGGTGAAGGCGAAGGCGCTCGGCGCGAAGGTCAACGGCGTCGAAGGCGCGCAGAACGCCGAGTGGATCCTGGTCGACCTGGGAGCCGTCGTCGTCCACGTCATGCTGCCAGCCATCCGCGCCCACTACAACCTGGAAGAGTTGTGGAGCGCGCGTCCCCCGCGCAAGGCGAGCCGCCGCCGGGCGGCCGTGCCAGCGGACGTTGCGGCGAAGTGACGCCGGCCACGGCCGCGATGCGCATACTCATCGTCGCGGTCGGGGTTCGCATGCCACACTGGGTTGCGGCCGGGTTCGACGATTACCGTGCCCGCATGCCTCGCGACGCGCGCATCGAGCTCAAGGAAGTGAAACCCGAAAAGCGCGCGGCTGGCATGGCGGTGGCGCGCGTCCTGGAGCGCGAATCCGAGCGCATCGAGGCCGCATTGCCTGAAAGCTGCCTGCGGCTCGCGCTCGACGAGCATGGCCGCAGCTTCGACAGCGTCGCCTTCGCCCGCCAGTTTGCCAAGTGGCGCGGCGCCGGGCGCGACATCGCGTTCCTGGTCGGCGGCGCGGACGGGCTGTCGGCGGCCTTGAAGTCGAGCGCAACCATGCTATTGTCGTTGTCTCCGCTCACGCTGCCGCACGGGCTGGCGCGAGTGGTGCTCGCCGAACAACTGTATCGCGCGCATACCCTGACGATCGGCCATCCCTACCACCGCGCATGAACGTACCGAGCAAGCGCATCTACCTCGCTTCGCGCAGCCCGCGCCGGCGTGAGCTGCTGAAGCAGATGGGCATCTCCTTCGAGATCGTGCATTTCCGCGAGGACTCCCGCCGCGGCGTCGACGTGGACGAGTCGCCCGTGGCGGCCGAGGAGCCCGCCGATTACGTGCTGCGGGTGGCGCGCTCGAAAGCCGAGGCGGCCAACCTGCGGCTGATACAGCGCCGCCTGCCGGCCTATCCGGTGCTGGCGGCCGATACGACCGTCGTGCTGGACCAGCGCATTCTCGGCAAGCCCGCCAACGAAGGCGACGCGATCGCCATGCTGACCGAGCTCTCGGGGCGCACGCACCAGGTGCTGACCGCAGTTGCCGTCGGCCGCCACGAACGCCTGGAGACGCGTCTTTCCACTTCGACGGTCGAGTTGGCGCCACTCACCCAGACCCAGATACGCAACTACGTCGCGACCGGCGAACCGCTCGACAAGGCAGGCGCGTACGCGATCCAGGGCCGCGGCGGCGCCTTCGTGCGTCATCTTTCCGGCAGCTATACCGGAGTCATGGGGCTGCCGCTCTACGAAACGGTCGAGCTGCTGGAGTCGTTCGGGCTGAGCCTGCCGTGAGCGCGCGCCGGTGAGCGAGGACATCCTGGTCAACGTCACGCCGCAGGAGACGCGCGTGGCAATCATGCGGCAGGCGGTGGTGCAGGAGCTGCACGTCGAGCGTTCCGGCGCGCTGGGGCTCGTCGGCAACATCTACATGGGCAAGGTCGTGCGCGTGCTGCCCGGCATGCAATCGGCGTTCGTCGATATCGGCTGGGAGCGCGCCGCGTTTCTGCACGTCGCCGACATCTGGGAAGCGCGCAGCAACGAAGGCCCGCGCCCGATCGAGCGCATGCTCTCCGAAGGTCAGGGTCTCATGGTGCAGGTCGTGAAAGATCCGATCGGCACCAAGGGCGCACGGCTTTCGACGCAGATCAGCGTCGCGGGCCGGCTGCTGGTGTATCTGCCGCAGGAGTCGCACATCGGCATCTCGCAGCGCATCGAAGACGAGACCGAGCGTGCGGTGCTGCGCGAGAAGCTCACGCAGCTGCTGCCCGAGGGTTGCGGCGGCGGCTACATCATCCGCACCGTGGCCGAGGCGGCTTCGGAGCGCGAGCTCGCCTTCGATCTCGACTACCTGCGCAAGCTCTGGGCCGGGATCCAGCAGAAGGCGACCACGGCGAGCCCGCCGGCGCCGCTGTACCAGGATCTCACGCTGAGCCTGCGCGTGCTGCGCGACATGGTGCACGAGGATACCGGGCGCATCCTGTTCGATTCGCGCGAGACCTATCGCAAGGTGCTGGCGTTCGCCGAGGACTACATCCCGAATGTCGCCGCCCGCGTCCAGCACTACATGGGCGAGCGGCCGCTGTTCGACATTCACAGCGTCGAGGACGAGATCGAGAAGGCGCTCGCGCGGCGCGTGGAGCTCAAGTCCGGCGGCTATCTCATCATCGATCAGACCGAGGCGCTCACCACCATCGACGTCAACACCGGCGCCTTCGTCGGCATCCGCAGCTTCGACGACACGATCTTCAAGACCAACCTGGAGGCGGCGCAGGTGATCGCGCGCCAGCTGCGGTTGCGCAACCTCGGCGGCATCATCATCCTCGATTTCATCGACATGGAGAGCGAGGAGCACCGCAACGCCGTGCTGAACGAGCTGCGCAAGGCGCTCGCGCGCGATCGCGTGCGCATGACGGTGAACGGTTTCACCCAGCTGGGCCTGGTGGAAATGACGCGCAAGCGCACGCGCGAAAGCCTGGCCCACGTGCTGTGCGAGCCGTGCCCGGTATGTCAGGGCCGCGGCGTTCTAAAGACCGCGCAGACCGTCTGCTACCAGATCCTGCGCGACATCCTGCGCGAATCGCGCCAGTTCAACGCGCGCGAGTTCCGCATCCTCGCCTCGCAGGACGTGATCGACATGTTCCTGGACGAGGAATCGCCGCACCTGGCGTTGCTGGAGGAATTCATCCGCAAGCCGATCTCGCTGCAGGTCGAGACCCAGTATGCGCAGGAGCAGTACGATGTGATCCTCATGTAATAGGGGTCAGGTCTTGCATGTTGCACAAGTGACCGTGCAACATGCAAGACCTGACCCCGGCATTGTCAAGCTTTGACGATGCCTTGCGGCGTATACGGATAATCCATCTGCTGCGCGATCTTCGCGCGTGCTTCGCTGCCCGCCAGGCGCTCGACCATGTGCAGGCCGAGATCGATCGAGGTACTGACCCCGCCCGCGGTCACGATCGGGCCCTGGTCGACGATTCGCTCGCGCACGACCTTGGCGCAGTACGGTTCCAGCTCTTTCAGTGCTGAGGGATGCGTGGTTGCGGTGAGCCCGCGCAGGAACCCGGCTGCGCCCAGCAGCAGCGCTCCGGTGCAGACCGAGACCTTGTATTGCGCGCCGGACGCGGTCTGCAGCCACTCGACGCACGATGAATCGTGCTGCAGTGCGCGTGTTCCCATGCCCCCCGGCACGTAGAGCAGATCGTAGCCTTCGAGGCTCTCGCCTACGCGGTCGGCCAACAGACGCAGGCCGCGCTCGTCGCTCACCTGCGGCGTGCGTGCGCAGACGTTCCAGGTCATGTCCGGCATGAAGCCCATGCGCGGCAGGCGCGTGATCGCGTCGTAGAAGCCGATGAAATCCAGCATCGTCATGCCGTCGAATACGACCAGCGCAGCTTTCATGGCGACTGTCTCCTTGTGTTACACCGTCATTCCCGTGAAAACGGGAATCCAGCGAAGCTCAGTCGACGATGGTCTGCGACTGCTCGCGCAGGTACTGCTGCAGATAATAGAACGATCCCGCCGCCTTGCCGGTGGAGCCGGAGCCTTTCCAGCCACCGAACGGCTGGTAGCCGGGCCAGGCTCCGGTGGTCGCGCCTTGCGGGCGGTTGCAGTAGGTTACGCCGGCTTCGATGCGCTCGAGGAACCATTCGATCTCCTCGCGCGCGCCGTAGAACCCGGCCGTGAGTCCGAAATTCGAGCCGTTGGCCGCCTCCATCGCTTCCTCCAGCCCGCCGACGGGCGACAACATGAGCACGATGGGCAGGAACAGCTCCTGCGACCACAGGCGATGCTCGAGGCGCAACTGCGCCACGGTGGGCTCGCAGAAGTAGCCGCGCACCAGGGCGCCCTCGGTCGAGGTGCGCCCGCCGCACAGGAGCTGGCCGTCGTTCTCCAGCTCGGCGGCGATGCGCATGAAGCGCTCATACGCCGAGCGATCGATCACCGGCCCCAGCCAGTTGTCGCGCGCGGTCGGGTCGCCGATGCGCAGTGCACGCGTTTGCGCGACGATCCGGTCCGCGAGCTGATCGGTCACCACGCGATCGACCAGCACGCGCGAGCAGGCCGAGCACTTCTGCCCCTGCAGTCCGAATGCCGAGCGCACGATGCCGAGTGCCGCACGGTCGAGGTCGGCATTGCGGCTCACGATCGCGGCGTTCTTCCCGCCCATCTCGGCGATGCACGGGCGCGGATGCGGGTGGGCGGCGAAGGTGCGGAAGATCTGCATGCCGCTCTCATACGAGCCGGTGAAGGTGATCCCGGCGATGTCGGGATGGCGCACCAGCGGATCGCCCACGCGCGCCGCGCTGCCGGTGAGATAGTTGAAGACGCCCGCGGGGAGGCCCGCCGCTCGCAGGCATTGCGCCAACAGCCATCCGCTCCACGGTGTGGCGCTGGCCGCCTTGTAGACGACGCTGTTGCCCGCGATCAAGGCCGCGGCTGCCGGTCCGCCAGCCAGTGCGAACGGAAAATTGAACGGCGCGATCACCGCCCACACGCCATACGGCTTGAGGAAGCTCAAGTTGCGGCTGGAGAATCCGGGCAGCGGATCCTTCGGCAGGTCGCGCACGAAGCCGTGGTTGTCCTGCATCTGCCGGCAGTACCAGCGCATGAGGTCGATCGTTTCCTGCACGTCGCCGAGCGCTTCCATCCGGTTTTTGCCGACTTCGAGTGCAACGGCCGCGGCAAGATGGAACACGCTCGCTTCAAGCAGCGCCGCGGCCCGCAGCAGGATATCGACGCGGCGCGGCCATGGCATCGCGGCCCAGGCGGGAAACGCGCTGCGCGCCGCGCGCACCGCCGCGGCCACATCCTCGGGCGAGCCTTCCTGGAACCGGCCGAGCAGCCAGTCGGCGTCGATCGGGGAGCGCGACTCGAACTGGCCGTCGGCCCGGACGTCCTCGCCGCCGATCAGCATCGCATGCTCGACGCCGAGATTGGAGCGAACCTCCGCCAACGCCGCATCGAACTGCTCGTGCAGTTCGCGCGGCGGATCGAACATGGTGGCGTAAGTGAGCCGGAACGGAACGTCCGCAAGCTGCTTGCGCTGAGTGCGATGGGGTCGTCTCACGGCAGGAATAATCAGTAGCGGGCGGGTGACAAGCCGATGATCCGCGCGCGTGCGCTGGGTCGTGCGCGCACCGGATCCAGGTCCACCGTCGCAGTCGGTTTCGTTGGGTGGGATTCGCGTTTTCGCGCGTATACGTTATGGCCGGATCGACGATCGCGGGTGGCGGGATTCTAACGGGAGCAGTGCCGGTCCGCAAAGCGCCAAATCGTCGAAACCGGCACGCAAGTGGTCGGGCCGAGGGCATCGGCCTCGAGCATGGACGGCAAGAGTGCTGGCGCGACAACGCGAGTGCGCGTCACGCCGGGAAGCGGATGTTGTCGTCCTGGCTCAACGCCCGCATAGAGGCGTGGTGCGAGGACGGGTGTGAAGGGCATTTCATGTGCCCGGAACACACGATGCCGCTGTTATTCCCGCAACCGGGCGAATGGACGACAATCGGGCACGCGGCTGCCGCTCGACCAGGCACGCGCAATGCCGGTGGCGCTGGCGGTCCGATGCGGCGCTCGATCGTGCGCCGCCCTGTGCGCTCGTCCCAGTCAGGAGCCGACGATGGCAGTCACGAATCCTTTCCGTGTCATGGTTCCGCTGCAACCCGTCGCCGACGACATGGCGTTTCTCGCGCCGCTGTTCGAGCGCCTCTCGGCGCTTGGGCACGTTCGCGCGCGATCGCCGTTCGTGACCCTGTGCTACGCCCAGAGCATCGACGGCAGCATCGCGGCGCGGCCGGCGCGGCCCGTGACGCTCAGCTCCGACCAATCGTTCCTGATGACCCACGTGCTGCGCTCGAATCACCAGGGCCTGCTCGTCGGCATCAATACCATCCTCGCGGACGACCCTCGGCTCACGGTGCGGTTGTGCGAAGGCAACGATCCGCGTCCGGTCGTGCTGGACAGTCGTCTGCGCATGCCCGAGGACGCGAGGCTCTTTTCCCATCCCGAGCGGCGTCCGCTGCTGCTGACGACCGCTGCTGCGGCGGCAGAACGGATCGCACGGCTGGAAGCGCGCGGCGCGCTGGTACGCACCTTGCCCGCAGACGCGATCGGGCGCGTGGACCTCGGCGCCGCTCTGCGCTGTCTGGCGGCCGAAGGGATCGATTGCCTCATGGTCGAAGGCGGTGCGACCGTGATCGAGAGCTTCCTGCACAACCGGTTGGTGGACTATTGCGTTATCACCGTGGCGCCGAAGCTCATGTTCGGCGGTCTCAAGACCATGGACCGAAGCGCCGCTTCCGATTCGCCGCCGCTCTCTATCGTCGGCTGCGCATACCAGCCGTTGGGCGGCGATCTGATCATTCACGGCCCATTGGGCGGATCTTGAGGTCATGCGCGCGCGAGCCTTGTTGCACGTGGCCGAGCGCCGCGTCGAATCGGCCGAAGTGGCGCTGCGCCCGCCCGGCCCGGGCGAGGTGGCGATCGCAAGCCTGTGCTCGGCGATCAGCGCCGGCACCGAAGCGATGATCTATGCGGGCGCTTTCCCGCCGGGCGCAGCGCTCGACACCGGCATCGCAAGCCTGCAAGGCGCCGCCTTCGCTTATCCGTTCGCCTATGGCTATGCTCTGGTCGGCCGGGTCGTCGAGCTCGGCCCGGAGGTCGATCGGCTGTGGCAGGACGCGCTGGCATTCGTCTTTCATCCGCACCAGGACCGGGTCGTGGCGCCGGTATCGGCGTGCCAGCGCGTGCCCGCCGGCGTAGCGCCTGAGGCCGCGCTGTACTTACCGCAGGTCGAGACCGCGCTCACGCTGGTGATGGATGCGGCGCCGCTCGTCGGCGAACGCGCGATCGTGTTCGGCTTGGGCGCCGTGGGCCTGCTCAGCGCGCGCCTGCTGTGCGATTTCCCCCTGTCGCGGCTGGTCGCGGTCGAGCCGCTCGCCTGGCGGCGCGAGCAAGCACGGCAATGGGGCATCACCGAAACGCTCGATTCCTCCGCTAAGGCGCAGTGTGCCGAACGCCTGGCAGGCCTGGATGCGGACGTCGCGCTCGAATTGTCGGGCGACATGGCGGCGCTGAATCTCGCGCTCGAAGCGACCGGGTTCGATGGCCGTATCGTGATCGGCTCCTGGTATGGCACGCGCACCGCGCCGGTGGATCTCGGCAGCCGCTTTCATCGCAACCGGCTGCGGCTCATCTCCAGCCAAGTGAGCACGCTCGCGCCCGCTTTGACCGGACGCTGGAACAAGGCGCGGCGCATGGCGCTGGCCTGGCGGACGCTCGAACGGTTGCGGCCCGAGCGCCTGCCGACGCGGTTCTTTCCCTTGACGCAGTGCCAGGAGGCATTCGAGATGCTGTGCGCGCGGCCCGATGGCGTGATGCGAGTGGGATTCCGTTATTAGCGAGCTTTTGAGCTTCACCGCTCGCTCCCTCACTTGCAGTGCGCGCATCGGCATGCAGGCCGATGCCGTTCGGCCGGCGCGGACCATGGTCCGCGAATTCCCGGCCTCACCCCCCAACCCCTCTCCCGGAGGGAGAGGGGAGCGTATTGCGGAAAGGGGCTTGTCAGCCACTTTCCGGAGCGTCGATAACTGGAGAGTACCGACATGTACCGTCTTGCCGTGACGCGCGACTTCATCGCCCAGCATTTCCTCATCGGCGGTGATTGGGGTGCCGAGAACCGCAAGCACAGCCATCACTACCGCCTCGAAGTACTGCTGCGCGCGGCGACGCTCGACCGCCACGGCTATCTCGCCGACATCGTCGAGGTCGAGCGTGCGATCGAGGCAACGCTCGCTCGCTATCGCGATCGGACCCTGAACGAGATCGAGCCTTTCGCCGATCTCAACCCGAGCCTCGAACGCTTCGCCAAGGTGCTCTACGACGAGCTCGGCCCCAAGCTTGCGTCGGATCGTCTAACGCTCAGCATCAGGCTTTGGGAGAACGAACGCGATTGGGCCGGGTACGGTCCCGAGTAGCGCTACGCTCCCGGATAGAAATCGCCCCAGCATGTCGTTCGCAGACTTCCTTGCAGCCAAGTACCCGCTCGACGAGCGCAGCGTCAACCCCTCGGTTCGCAGCGCATGGATGCGCGGCCTGCAAGACATGCCCGTGCTCGATTGCCTGGACGTCGGCGCCGGCACCGGCGCAACGGTGCGGCGCATGCTCGAGTGGCGGCCCTCGCGCCCCTGGTGCCTGACGTTGCTCGAATGCAACCACGATCTGATCGAGCGCGCGCGCACTGATACGCTGCGACTTCTGACCGAGCGCGGGTGCCGGCCCGCCTGGCGCGGCGACCGGCTCGAAAGCGAGGACGGACGCTTCGCCGCGAGCTTCGTCGCCTGTGGGCTCGAATCGTATCGTCCGCAATCTCGATACGACGCGATCGTCGCTCACGCGGTCATGGACCTCGTGCCGCTTGCGCCCGCCTTGGAGCGGTTCGCACAGTGGCTGCGACCCGACGGTTACTTGTATGCAGCCATCAACTACGACGGGCAGACCGAGCTCGGGCCGCCATATCGCGATGCGGCGTTCGAATCCGAGCTGGCTGCTTGCTACAACGCCTCCATGGAAGCGCGCAAGAGCAACGACGAAAGCACGGGCGGTGCGCGCTGCGGCGAGCGGCTGCAAGCGCTTCTGCCTCGGCATGGTTTCGAGATCGCCTGCGCGGGTCGATCCGATTGGCATCTCCGGCCGATCGACGGACGCTATCCGGACGACGATCAAGCCTGCCTGGCCGTTCTGATCGGGCTGATCGCCAAGGAGGCCGTCGAGAGCGGCCGATTCGATGCGGGAGCGGTCGCGCGCTGGCGCGAGGACCG
The DNA here is from genome assembly GCA_009377585.1 of Betaproteobacteria bacterium. Lineage (NCBI taxonomy): Bacteria > Pseudomonadati > Pseudomonadota > Betaproteobacteria > Betaproteobacteria bacterium. The sequence continues at coordinate 30,292 of WHTS01000028.1, read as the reverse complement.
GCTGCAGCACCTCGAGGCGCGGCAGCTCGAATTACGCGCGCGTAACTGCGATGTGCTCGCTCGTCGGCCTCGAGATCGATTCGCAGGATAGTCCCCTTACGCCAACCCTTACCCAGGAAACTGCCCGCGCGGCGGGCACACGAAGCTGCCCTCTCCCCGCAACCGCGCTAGCTAGCTCGCTCCGAGCGCGCGCTTGTCGTACATGCGGCACGTGCTTTCAGCGAACGAATAGCACAACAGCAGCGTCATGGCGGCGACCAGCCAGAGCACGTATTGGAAGTGGCTCGGGTAAGCCGCAAATGCGGCGATGAGGGAGACGGTCATGAGCCCGGCGATCCAGGCGCCTTTGCGCGTGCGAACCTCCTGCACGAGCGGCGGCCTTGCCATCGCAACGAACAGGACGAACGCATAGCGCAGCATACCTGGCACGAGGATCCACGGGCCGATGCCTTCGGGCATCCGGTACAGCAGCACGCACAGCATCAGCACCAGCAGCGCATCGCCTTCCTTGTCGGCGAATTCGCCGAACGCGCCGGCAAGTCCCGCGCGCCTTGCGAGCCAACCATCGACGCCATCGAGCGCGAACAAGGCCAGGGCCAATGCGCCCGCGAGCGGGCCGGGCGCAAAGCCCGGCAGGAGGAGGATGCCGGCGATGCGCGCACACGTCACCGCATTGGCCGGGCCGAGGTGTCCGCCGGGTGTCCAGCGGCCTCGGCAGCGGTAGAGCAGAATTCCGAAGGAAACCGCGGCTGCCACGGACAGAATCCACACCGGGAAACCCATAGCGGCTGCCACCCCGGCGAGCGCAATCCCGGCGGCATGGCCGGTGCTCCAGCGGATCAGCTCGGATTGCAGCGGCAGGCTACGGTCCATGCGTTCGCATCGTGGCAGTTATCATGACCTTCATGGCTCGGCGCAAGATCGCGATCGTCCAGGCAGTGCCCGGCAGCATGCCTTCCGGCGGCAATGTGTTCAATCGCGAGCTTTTCGACCACGCAGCCCGCGCGGGCTGGCCATTGGCAATCGTCGATCCTTCGCACACATCGGCCCCGTCGTCCTGGGATCTCCTGGTCTGGGACAGCCTGCTGCTGGATCGCGTTCAGCGCCTGGCGCATGAACGCATCGGCCTGCTGCTGCACTATTTGCCTTCGTTGGACCCGGGGCTCGATCGCGCGCGCGCATCGGGCCTTCATGCCGCCGAAGATCGGGCGGTGTTGCTGGCCGATTGCTACATCGTCACCGGGCGGGAGATCGCCGCCACGATCGCGGCGCGCTGGCCCGGAAAACGACTCTTCGTCTGCGAGCCGGGCGTTGGCGCGGCCTTTAAGCGGCGCCCGCCTCGGAGCGTGGGCCGATCGATCTCGTTGCTCACCGTGGCGAATCTGTTTCCGGCGAAAGGCCACGAGGGGGCGCTGCAGGTATTGGAGCGGCTGCAGGATGAGCCATGGCACTGGCATCTGGTTGGCCAGGCCGGCGACGGCGACATCGCCGGCCGCCTGCGAGCGCAAGCCGAACGCAAGGGATTGATCGAGCGCATCACGTTCCACGGCGTGCAGTCGCAGCCGCAAGTCGCGGCCAGGATGGCGGCTGCCGATCTGCTGCTGCAGCCGAGCCTGTTCGAGTCTTACGGCATGGCGTTGGCCGAGGCGGCTGCGGTCGGTTTGCCGGCGCTGGCTTTTCGTGTGGGCGCGGCCGAGCGCATCGTCCGACACGGCACCACGGGTTTTGTTGCGCCCGCCGAGGACTGGAGGGCGTTCGGCGACTACTTGCGCGCGCTCATCGCCGATCCGGCGCTACGTGCTACGTTCGAGCGCAATCTCGCAGGCGAGCCTGTGCGCGGCTGGGAGGCCACGTTCGTCGATTTCCGGGCCGCCTGCGAGTCGATGCTTGCCGAGGCGTAGCAGCGTTGCTACGCGGCTGCCCGGTACTGGCTGGCGATCGGCGCCAGCGGCGCGAGCAGCGCCGCCGCATTGCGGTGCAGGATTTGGCTGCGCGCTGCGGTGCCGATGTCGGCTTCCGCCAGCGACTTGCTGGTCCAGTCGACGCCGAACTCGGTGCCGTCGGTTCCGCAGACGATGCGATCGGCCCCGTACAGCCGCACCGCCGCCTCGATGGCGCGCGGGCCGAACGAGTTGCAATCGACATACACGCGCGCGCGGCGGAAACGAGCCGACGGCAGCTCCTCGTTCGGGGTGTCGAGCAGGCAGCGGTGGTCCATGCGCTCGACCTCATAAGGGATATTGCCGCCGAGATTGTGGACGAGAACGCGGGCGTTTGGATACGGCGCGAGAAAATCGGTCAGGCACAACGTCGTCATCACCGACGACAGGCTCGCCTGCATGTCGAGGGTGCCGTTGCGGCGGCGCGCATTGTCGGTCTCGCGCCCGACCTTGGGAAACTTGTCGCCGGGACGCGGGCCGTGGTGGATGAAGATGAGCGCCTGGCGGCGGTTGGCGATCTCGAGCAGCGGGCGCATCGCTTCGGCCTCGGTGCTGGTGAGGAACGCATTGCCCGGAACCTGCGTGCCGACGATGCCCGGCAGCTCGAGCGCGCGCTCGAATTCCTCCGCGGCTGCGGCCAGGTCCGTGAGCGGCAGTGCGGCAAAGGCGGCGAACTTGCCTTCATGCGCCTGGCACAGCGCGGAGAACCGATCGTTGACCATACGGCACAAGGTCGTAGCCGTTTCCACCGGCTGCGACTCGACCCAGCAGAACGACCCGAGCAGCGACAGCACGCTGGTGCCTACGCCGAGGCGCTCCATCTTGGCGAGATGGAACTGCGGGTCGTCGAACGCGTTCGCCAAGGCTTCTTCGCCCATGCGGGACTTGAGCACTTCGGCGCCGTTCGCGCCTTTGACGATGCGTGGTTCGTTGCTTCGACTGCGCAGCGCGTCGGCAAGCTCGGCCGGTCGCCAGTGGGCATGCATGTCGATCATGTCGCTCTCCCAGTTCGTTGAGTCGCGATTCGGTGCATGCGGACCGTTGAAGCCGGTCCGGAAGGAGCAATCTATGCGAACGGCACGGCCAAGGCAAGCTTCGCGCGAAACAGTGCCGCCTACGCCGGCCCCGGGGTGCGCAAGTGGTCGCGCAGCTTTGCGATCGCATTCGATATGTCTCGGCTCGTCGGCGTCGAGCGAAGCGATGACGACCGAGGTATCGAGCAGCAGCGTCACCGCTGCTTGCGGCGCTGGGACTGGGCTTCCCGCTCGAACGACTTGTGTTCGCCCCGCGAAAAAAAAGCCGCCTCGGTCTGCAGGTTTTCCGCGCTCAGGTGCCGGTCGAGCGTTGACCGGACTGCGGCCGCGGTCGCCATTTCCGGGCATAGCCGCAACAGCCGGACGAGCAGCCAATGCCCATGCACGCTGCTGTGCCAGTCGAAGCAGCCGTGAAAGGCCGGAAACATCGCCCGCGGCGGCAACACGTCGGCGTCACCTGTCACCACGACCGCAGGCTTGTTCGGGTACTCCTGGTCAATCGCCTTCAAAACCAGCCGCGACCAAGCCTCGGCCGTCGTCAGTGGCGGGGTCATTGCGGGACGCTGCCGCCACGCGGTTCAATGGGCAGCACTTCGTTGAAGGTGTTGCTGCCCGCGCCGAACTCCGGTGTGTTCGACTTGGCGTAGACGATGCCGCCCTTGCGCTCGATGCGCTCGACCAGCGGGTGCGAGGTCGCCGGCACGTGATCACGAAAGATCGGCGAACCGTAGGTGGTGCGAACGCCGGCGACATCGACCAGATCCTTGATCGCCACCGGCAGCCCGGCAAGCCACCCGGGCTCGCCCTCGGCCTCGCGTCTTCGTCCGGCCATCAGCTCGCGTGCATGCGAGCGTGCCCGATCGAGGCACAGCGTCGGCAGCGCATTCACCGCCGTGTCCACCGCGGCGATGCGCGCTTCGAGCGCGTCGATCAGCTCGAACGGCGAGACCTCCTTGCGCTCGAGCCGCGTCACGACCTCCGTCGCGGAGAGTCGGATTACGTCCTTAGCCATGACGTGCTCCCTGAAGTCCAAGTCCTTGGCCCGAGGCCGCGCGCGTTTGCCGGCGCGACCCGCGTCGGCAAACGCGCCACCAGGTCAGTCGACCCGGGCCCCCGAGTCGGGATAGGCGCCCTGCGCAGCGTTCACGCAGCCCGCAGCCAGGGCCATCGGCAGCAATAGAAACCTCATAACGTTTCTCCACTCTTCATGCCAAACAGCGCGCGCTGGTGTGTCGAACCGGTCAACTAGCCGCCGCGGATGACGCCGCAGGCGATCCGGTCTCCGGAGTCGCCCGCGGGCTGCGATTTGTAGTCGTCGGGTTTGGCATGCACGATGAGGCTGCGGCCGACGATGCCGCTAGGCCCGGTGCCCACCGTGATCAGGTCGACGTCCCGCTGCACATTGGCGCGGCCTCGCTTGTTTGCGATCAGCGCCGGCAGGTCCCCGGCATGGTGCTCGGTGCCCTTCGGCGACCCATGCGGCTTGCCGAAGGGGTTGAAATGGTCTTTCGCGTTTTCGGCCTGGTTGCCGCAATCGCCCACTTCGTGGATATGCAAACCGTGTTGCTGCCCCGGCTTCAGGTTCTGCACGAAGATGGCCACCCGCACTTTCGAGCCGACCTGCTCGAATGTGGCCTCGCCGAAAGTCTTGTTGCCCTGTGTCGGCAACAACTGCGCGGTCGCCCGCGCGTTTTCCAATTGCGCGGTCGCCCGCGCGTTTTCGTCGGGAACGCTTTGGCAGCCGGTCAGCGCGAACGCGGCGCATGCAAAAGCCAAAAGCCTCATTGCCCGTTCTCCTATGTGCATACCGTGCTTGTACGCGCTTCCCGCTTGCAATCCCCGCGCCCAAGGACCTGTCTCAGACCGGCCTGTCGCCGCGAAGCGTCACGCGGTGCATGAGGCGGCGGAAGCCATGATAGTCGTTGACCGGATTGTGCAAGGCGCAGCGGTTGTCCCAGAACGCGAGCGCACCCGCCGACCAGCGGAAGCGGCAGGTGAATTCCGGCTTCGCCTGGTGCGCGAACAGGTAGTCGAGCAGCGGCTTGCTCTCGTCCTCGCTCCAGCCGTCGAAGCGCACCGTGTGGCCGAGGCTCATGTAAAGGCCCTTGCGGCCCGTTTCCGGGTGCGTGCGCACGATCGGATGCTTGCCGGTCAGGACCTTCGATTGCACGCCGGCCTCGCGCAGCCGGTCCTCGCGCGAGCGTGTGACCTCGGCTTTGGCCGAGCTGTTGATGCCGATCAGACCGTCGAGCGCGCGCCGCAGCCCTTCCGACAGGCCTTCGTAGGCGGCGTGCTGGCTCGCGAACAGCGTATCGCCGCCGTAGGGCGGAAGCTCCAGCGCGTACAGCATGCTCGCCATCGGCGGCTGGTCGAGATAGCTCGTGTCGGTATGCCACACGCCGCCGAAATTGTGCCGCTCATGCTCGAGCTTGACGACCGGCGTGACCAGGGGACATTCGGCCAAACCTCGCAACTGCGGGTATTCCATCGGCTCGCCGAAGCGTTGCGCGAAGGCCAGCAACTGCTGCGGCGAGAGCTTCTGCCCGGGCAGGAAGATCACCAGGTGTTGGAGAAATGCGCGCCGGATTTCGCCGATCACGTCCGCTGCGAGTGGCTGCGAAGCGTCCACGCCATGTACTTCGGCGCCGATCGCGCCGGCGATCGGTTGCACCTCGATATGACGATACGGGCCCGAATCCATCAGAACACCGGTTTGGCCAATACCCCCGGCAACCAGGTCGCCAGCGCCGGGAAGAAGATCACCAGCAGCAGCACGGCCAGGTCGCCGAGGAAAAACGGTATCGTACCTTTGAGCACCTGCGGCAGGGGAATGTTCGCGGTTCCGCTGACCGTGAACAGGTTGAGCCCCACCGGCGGGGTCACCACCCCCATCTCGACATTGAGCGTGATGATGATCGCGAGCCAGATCGGATCGATATTTAGCGCAAGGGCCACCGGAAACACAACCGGCACCGTGAGCAGCACCATGGCCACGCCGTCGACCAGCATGCCCAGGAAGATCAGCACGCCCATGAAGGCAAAGATGAAGCCGAGTGGGCTTAGCCCCCAGCTCACCACGGTTTCGGTGACTTTCTGCGGCCAGTACAGGTTGGCGAGCAGGAACTGGAATACGCCGACGCTGCCGATCAGGAACATGATCACCGCGGTGAGATTCAGCGATTTGCAGGCGGTCGGGATGAGCGCACGCACGAACTCCATGCGCTTGGAAATGAGGCCGTAGATGAATGCGTAGCCGCAGCCCGCCGCGGCCGCCTCGGTCGGGGTGAACACGCCTCCGTACAGCCCGCCCAGAATGACGACCGGCATGCCGAGCGCGGGCAGCGCGCCCTTGGTCTCCGGCCACAGCCGGCTGCGATCGAACTTGCCGCGGGGGAGCTTCAGCCACATCGCGATCAGTATGACGCTCAGGGCGTTGCCGAGCGCGAGCAGCAGGCCCGGAATGACGCCGGCGAAGAACAGCGCCACGATCGAGGTCTCGGTGATGATCCCGTAGATGACCAGGATGATGCTGGGCGGGATCAGCATCGCGATGCCGCCCGCGGTTGCGACCAGCCCGCCCGCGAGCCAGGCCGGGTAGCCCCGCTTCATCATCTCCGGAATGGCGATCACGCTCATTGCCGCCGCCATCGCCACGCTCGAGCCCGAGATCGCGCCGAACAGGACGCACGCGAGCACCGTGGCCACGCCAAAGCCACCCGGGAGCCAGCCGACCAGCGCGTCGGCGAAGCGGAACAGTTGTCCGACCAGGCCGGTTCTCTCCATCAGGAAGCCGGCGAAGATGAACAGCGGAATCGCGATCAGCGAGTAGCGGCCGATGAAGCTGAAGAACTGGCGAAAGATCACGGTCGGTTCGAGCAGCGGATCGAACGCGATATAGGCGGCGGCGGCTGCCGAGAGCGCAATGCCGATCGGTACGCTCAATACGAGCAGTACCGAGCCGACGATCCAGACGACGTGCATTTCTCCCTCCCCTAACCTGGCTGCGTCTCAGTGCACGATCTCGTCTTCATCTACAGGCTCTTCGAGCACCGACACGCCGCGCAGCTTCTGCACGTCGCGGTAGATCTGGAACAGCATGGTAAGCGCCATGAATGCAAAGCCGACCAGCAGCGCCAGCAGGAACGGCCACATCGGAAACGCGAGGCTTTCCGTGCGGCTTTCGTAATGGATGGCGTCCTCGACCTCCGGAATGCCCCAGTACACCACGGCGCAGAGGAAGACGAAGGAAAAGACCAGCGCGATCAGCCGCACGATCTCGCCCAAGCGCCGCCCGCGCGGACCGGCTGCGGCGAACAGCTCCGGCAGGATCATGACGTTGAGATGCGCGTCCTTGCGCTGGGACATCGCGAAGTACAGAAAGACGCCGCTCAGCGTAAAGAAAGTAACCGCGTCCTGCTGCCACTCGAAGGAGTGGCCGAAGATGTAGCGGCGCACGACTTCCAGCAACGCGAGCAGCGTGCACCCGAGCAGCAGCACGGCCGCGGCGCGCGCCAGGATCCGATCCTGGAACGCGCGCCACAGCGCATAGGCCTTTTCCACGCCGGCCCGCGCCTACTTGATGACGATCTTCGAGGCGTGCTTGGCGCAGTCCACCTTCTCGATCCAGGAGCTGCCGGGCGGGTTCTGCTTGGAGAGGTCCCGGCCTTCCTTGCGGAAGGTGTCCACCCATTGGTTCGCCGCTTGCGGCGTCTTGCTCTTCACCCACTTCATCGGCCCGTCGCCAAGCTGGCTGGTCAGCGCCGTCACTTCCTTCGGCGTCATCCAGTACACGCCGGGCTTGGACGGATCCTTGGTGCCGTACTTCTCGTACGTCATCTTGTCGACGCACCAGTTGAGCTCCTTCTGCACCTGGATGGTCTCGGCGATCAGCTTCTCCAGCGCGCCTCTGGTCGCCGGGGAGAGCTTGTCCCACCACTTGCGGCTTGCGCTGATCATGTAGTAGTCGCCGGTAAAGACGCCGGCGCCGCCGGTGGTGTAGAACGGCGCCTGCTGGCGCACGCTCAGCCAGCCGCCGATGCTGGTCATCAGCCCGTCGATCACGCCGGATTCGAGCGCGCTCGGGACCTCGCCGAAGCCCATGACGACGGGATTGGCTTGCCACGACTCGAGCACCGGGTTTTCCGCCGGACCCATGCTGCGCACCTTGGTGCCGGTGAAATCCTCGGGCTTGAGATAGCGCTTCTTGCCGCCCACGCCCATGCCGAAGCTCATGTGGCCGGCGCCGAACACCTTGATGAGCTGGTTCTTCGCCAGACGTTCGGTGAGCATCTGAAAAGTCTTGGTCTTTTCTATGTTGTCGACCGCGCCGACCGTGGTCAGGATGCCCGGACCGATGACCGTCATCATCCACGGATCGACCGGGGCCGCCTTGCCCATCTGCATCCAGGTCATCTCCAGGTTGCCCGAGCGCATCGCCTCGAATGCTTCCGGAATGGTGTAGAGCGCGCCGGCGAAGTAGAGCCGCGCTTCGCTCCCCGGGATGACCTCGGGCAGCCGATCGGCGAAGTACTTCATGGCAAGACCCGCCGGGTGCGGCGGGGGCGGGAAGTCGGCCGCGAAGCGCAGCACGACTTTTTGCGGCTTGTCCTGGGCGGAGGTGCCGGTTGCCACCCCCAGGCACGCAACGAGCGCGGCAGCCAGCGCTAGCGCCTTCGTGAACGAAAACTGCACGCAGCGACGTTCCATGAAACCTCCTCGAATGAATTCGTCTGGGCGCTGGTCCGCTCGACTGTGGCGGAATATTCCATTGCGCTCGGGCCAAGCTATAGCAAGGCTCTACGCAGGTCAAGGCGGGCGGCTACATGCAGCAGGTCGGGATACGGATTGGCCGGAGGCGGCCCACCCCGCCATTGCGGGCGGTTCGCCAGGATTTGCGCCCTGAGCGACCAGGGCGAAGCAGTACGTGGGTGTTCTAGTGTGGTGAATCGCAAATTCGTCGTAATTCGTCATTCCCGCGCAAGCGGGAATCCAGAACGAGACTCCGCCTGGACCCCCGCGTTCGCGGGGGTGACGAACTTCTGACTCAGGACACTAGGCGGCCCGCGCCGTATCGCTCATCCGCGCTTCGTTCGCCGGCGAGACGGCCTGGCTCGCCGGCGCTTCGGCGGCCGGTGCTACGGCGCTGATGTTCTTTCGAATCGAGACGAGCACGTCGTGCTGGCCCTTCAGCGCCAGCAGCTCGCGTTCGAGCTGCTTGCTGCGGCTGCCCACCGAGTGCAGGTTCTCCTGCAGCTTGCGCAGGTTTTCCACCCGCTTGTCGAGCTGGACCTCGTGCGCTTTGATCGCGGCTTCGAGCGGATTGAGCGCCGCGCGCAGCCAGCTCTCGGTGTCGGTGCGCGTCGTCTGGAAGACCTGTCGCGCCTCGGCCACCAGGCTCGCGTAGAAATTCGGCACCAGGAAATGCTTCTCGGTGAGGATCTGCTTCGGGTGGTGGCAGTACTCGATGGTGGTCTGGCGCAGGTGGTGGATCGCGAGCGAATGCTTCTCCAGGTTGAGCAGGGGCGGGGTGAGCGCCTCGAACCCTGCCGTGTCCTGGAAATCCAGGTAGGCGAACTGCACCAGGCCGAGAATCTCCCGAGAAAACTTCAAAATGCGGTCCGACTGCACGGCGAAGTGCGCAAACAGCCCCTGCATGTTCTTCATCAGTCCGGCCGTGGACCAGGCATTCTCGATGTACTTGCGGTCCTTGTTCATGAGCGTTTCGAGCGCGTCCTCCGAAAGGCTCTCCAGCAGCGCGCGGCCACGCTGGTCGATCTCGTCGAACGCAGCACGATAGCGGGCAACCGAGTCGAGATAATTCGCGCGATCGCCTTCCAGGCGCGCGAGCATCGCTGCAGCAACGTTGTGGTTCTTGCCCGCCAGCTCCTTCAGGCTCTTGTGCTCGGCGCGCAGGGCGTTGAACTGGGTGACGATCGACTGGCGCGAGGTTTCGATCATCGTGCCGATCTCGCGCTCGATCGCGGCGCGCATGATCTCCTGCTTCGCCGGCACGACTTCATCGGCGAGCATGCTTTCGAGGGCTTCTATGCCGCTGCGTGCGAGCAAGGCCGCGTCGCCACGAATGCGCGCGACCAGGGCCTTCTTGGCCGATACGGCGAGCACCGAGCTTGCCGGCAGCTCGAGGGCGCGCGCGGTGGTTTCCACCTGCACCCGCATGCTTTCCGCGATCTCTTCGTCGCTCTTGAAGTCGTCCCACAACAGATCGGCCTTGTTGAGCACCGCGAGCCTTCGCGGCACGCGCGGCTGCACGTGCTTGCGCCAGATGTCCAGATCGGAGCGGGTGACGCCGGCGTCCATCGCGAGCAGGAAAAGCACCGCGTGCGCGGCTGGAATCATGCTCATCGTCAGCTCGGGCTCCGAGCCGAGCGCGTTCAGTCCCGGGGTATCGAGCACCACCAGGCCGTTCGCGAGCAGCGGATGGGGATAGTTGACGAGCGCGTGCCGCCAGGCGGGGATCTCGATCCTGTCGGGATCGTCGAGCAATACGGTGGTGGCTTCGTCGGCTGCGTGGTCGTACAGTCCGAGCGCCAGCGCCTCGTTCTTCGTGACCGTCTTGGTCTGCACCAGCGCTTTCAGCGCTTCGACCAGCTCGGTTTCCGAGGTCGGATCGATGCGAATCTTGATCCACTCGACCGGCTTTCTCTTCAGCGAGGCGATCGTTTCGGCGCGCCTGCGGGTCTCGATCGGCAGCAGCCGGATGTAGGGCTCGTCGTTCGGATCGTGCATCAGCTCCGTGGGGCACATGGTGGTGCGGCCCACGTCGGAGGGCAGGATGCGGCGCTTGAACTGCCCGAACAGCATCGCGTTGATGAGCTCGGTCTTGCCGCGCGAGAATTCCGCGATGAAGGCGAGCGTGATGCGGTCGTGCTTGAGGCTCTCGACCAGGTCGTAGATACGAAGCGACTGCTGGATGTCGGCGATGCCGTTCAAGTCGAGCCACGACTTGTAGAACTCGATGCCCGAAACCATCTCCGAGCGCCACTTGGCGAAGCTCGCGATGCGCGCTTCCAGCAGCGTGTTCATTGCTCCTCCTCAGAAACCTGCCCGCCCCGGCGGGCACACGAAGCTCCCCTCTCCCTTTGGGAGAGGGGCTGGGGGGTTCGGTCGGGGTTTCGCGAACCATGGTTCGCGCCGGCCGAACGGCATCGGCCTGCATGCCGATGCGCGCCCTGCAAGGGAGGGAAGAGACGCCACGGCAGGCTCCTCGGATACAAGACGTGATGCGCGCATCATGGCGTCTCTCCCCGATCCCAGGCATTGAGCCGCGCCGCCACCGACTGTGGTTCGGCCGCGATCTCGACCACCTTGTGCCGCGAGCTGCGGCCATGCGCGATTCGTATGCTGGCGCGCGGGACGCCCAGGCTGCGCTGCAGGAACGCGCCAAGCGCCTCGTTCGCCTTGTTGTCCGTGGCCGGCGCGGCGATCCTGAGCTTCAACGCTTCGCCATGACGGCCGGCAGGGCCGCTCGCACGCGCTCCGGGCTGCACGTGCAGCGTGAGCACGAGGCCGGCGCCGTCCGGGCGCGCCTTGGCCCAGACGGGTAACGGTTGCGCGCTACGGTGTCGAGGCGTCATGGCGGTCAGAACAACCGGGTCACGTTCATTTCCAGCCACGCCACCGGCAGCATGAGGATCAGCTGCAGCACGACGATCAGCACCAGCGGCGACAGGTCGACGTTGGCCACCATGGGCACGCGCTTCTGCAGCGGGCGCAGGAAAGGCTGGGTGAGGCTGTTGAGCAGCGGCCCGATCGGGCTGTATGGATTCACCCACGACAATATCGCGTGCACGATCACCGCCACCATCAGAATGTAGATGCTCATCTTCAGTATCTTCACCGCCGCCAGCACCAGGATCGCGACCAGCACGGCGCCGGTAGCCGCCTCGGCGTCCATTCCGCGCAAGGCGAGCACCGCGAACAGCACCAGCACCTCGCACAACCAGGCGAGCACCAGGCTCGCCAGGTCCATGCCCCACAGGCCGGGCACGACACGCCGTGCCCGTAGCACGGCGAAGTCGGTCAGGGCGCACAGGAACTGCGAGATCGGGTTGCGGTAAGGCGCGCGCAGGACCTGCAGGTAGAAGCGCAACAGCAGGGCAAGCGAGAACAGACCGACGATCGTCTCGACCAGGAATATCGCCGCTTGATTCAGCACTCTAGTGCGCCTTTCCCAGTTCCTGCGCGAGCTCCTCGGCGCGCCGCATGGCCGCATGCACTGCGGCCCCGATCGCTTCCGCCACGCGCTCGCCGTTCATCGCCGCGAGCGCCCGTTCCGTGGTGCCTCCTTTCGAAGTGACCCGCTCGCGCAAGGTCGACACGTCTTCGTCGCTCGTCTGCGCCAGGCGTATCGCGCCGGCGAAAGTAGCCAGCACCAGTTGCTGCGCCTGCGCCTGGTCGAACCCCAGCTCGAGCGCGCCCTGGCGCAGCGCCTCGATGAAATAGAACACGTACGCCGGCCCGCTGCCCGAGACCGCCGTCACCGCGTCGATCAGTTCCTCACGCGCGACCCAAAGCGTCTCGCCTACTGCGCGCAGCACCGCCTCGGCCCTGCTGCGTTCCGCCGCCGTCACCTCGTCCAGCGCGAACAGCCCCGACACGCCCGCGCGCACCAGCGCCGGCGTATTCGGCATCACCCGCACGATCCGGCGATAGCCGCCGAGCCAGCGCGCCAGATCCTCGGTCCGTATCCCGGCCGCGATGCTCAAGACCAGCTGCTCGCGCAACACCGGCCGCAGCGCCGCCGCGGCGTCACGCATGTGCTGTGGCTTCACCGCCAGCACGAGCGTAGCCACGTCCTGCGCTACATCGGCAATTTCGGGCCATACCTTGATGCCGAACGTGTGCGCGAGCCGTTCGCGTTGCGCGGCGTCGATCTCGACCGCGCACAGCGACGCGGCGGGCGCACCGTTGGCGAGCAGGCCGCCGATCAGCGCGGCGCCCATGTTGCCGCCGCCCACGAACAGGATCTGTTGCGTCATGGTCGTGCCTCGTAGGCTATTGATTCGAAAGTAGGTTATTGATTCGAAAGACTACACCGATACCCAAGGGTGCTCCTGCAGATAGCGCTGCTCGAAACCCTCGATGCGCTCGATGTGCTGCAGCACCAGGCCGACGTCGTCCAGTCCCTTGACCAGCCGCTCCTTGGCCGCTGCATCGATGTCGAATCGGTAGAGCGCGCCGTCGGGGCCGGTGACCGTCTGCGCGGGTAGATCGATCGTGAGCGCCGCGCCGGGCCCGGCATGCAACTGGCCGCGCAGCCGGGCGCAATCGGTCTCCGCCAGCACGATCGGCAGAAATCCGTTCTGCAGCGCATTGCCGTAGTGGATGTCGCCGAAAGACGGCGCGATCACGCTCAAGATGCCGTACTCGTGCATCGCGTAGACCGCTTGCTCGCGCGACGAGCCGCAGCCGTAGTTGGCGGCCGCCACCAGGATGCGGGCGTTGCGATACGGCGCCTGGTTGAGCACGAACTCGGGCCGCTCGTTACCGGCGGCGTCGAAGCGCATGTCGTGGAACAGCCAGCGCTCGTAGCCCGGCACGCGCTGCTTGCGCAGGAAGCGCGCCGGGATGATGCGATCGGTATCGCAATTGACGATGTCGATCGGCGCGCCGACGCCGCTAAGCGTGGTGAACGGTTCCATGGTCGGTTCCCTGGCGTAGGTCTGTCATGCCTGTCTTCGCCGCTGCCGCGAAAGCGGGAGTCCAGGAATTCAATGCTATTCTGGATTCTCGCTTCGTGACGGTATTCCGGAGCTCCCTACAGCGTGCGTACATCCGTGATGCGCCCCGTGATCGCGGCCGCCGCGGCCATCGCAGCCCCCATCAGATGCGTGCGTGCGCCCTTGCCCTGTCGCCCCTCGAAGTTGCGGTTGGAGGTCGAGGCGCTGCGCTCGCCAGGGCCCACCTGATCGCCATTGATGCCCACGCACATCGAGCAGCCGGCATCGCGCCATTCGAACCCGGCGTCGAGGAATACGCGGTCGAGACCTTCGGCTTCGGCGGCCGCCTTCACCGTGCGCGACCCGGGCGAAACGATCGCAGGCACGACGGCCTTGCGACCCTTCACGATCGCGGCGGCGGCGCGCAAATCATCGAGCCGGCCGTTGGTGCACGAACCGATGAAGACGCGGTCGATGCGCACCGATGCGAGCGGCGTTCCCGGCGCCAGATCCATGTAGCGCAGCGAGCTTTCCATGCGCGCGCGGCGCAGCGGGTCGGCGATGTCGTCGGGATCGGGTACCGAGCTGCTCACCGGCGCACCTTCCTCCGGATTGGTACCCCACGTGACCATCGGTTCCAGCGTGCTCGCATCGATGTGCACTTCGCGATCGAACTGCGCCTCGGCATCGCTCGGCAAGGTCTTCCAGTACGCGAGGGCCCGGTTCCAGTTCTCGCCTTTGGGCGCATAAGGGCGCCCGGCGAGCCAGTCATAGGTGGTAGCGTCGGGCGCGATCAGCCCCGCGCGCGCGCCGGCTTCGATCGACATGTTGCAGATGGTCATGCGGGCTTCCATGCCAGCCGTGCGCACGACCGGGCCGGCGTACTCGATCACGTGTCCCTGCGCGCCGCCGATGCCGATTCTGGCAATGATGGCGAGGATCACGTCCTTCGCGCCCACGCTCGGGGGCAGCGTCCCGTCGATCGTGATGCGCAGGGTCTGCGGTTTCTTCTGCCACAGGCACTGTGTGGCCAGCACCTGCTTCACTTGCGATGCGCCGACGCCGAACGCGTAGGCGCCGACTGCGCCATGCGTGGAGGTGTGCGAGTCGCCGCAGTTGATGACGAGCCCGGGCAGCGTGAGGCCGAGCTCGGGCGCGGCGACGTGCACGATGCCTTGCTGGGCGTGATCGATATGGAAGTGGCGGATACCAGAGCGGGCGGTGTTGCGGGCGATATTTTCGATCAGGCCGCGCGCCTCGGCGTCGGCCACGCCCGCGACGCCCTGTTCGCGCCCGGTCGTCGGTACGTAGTGATCGTCGAAGGCGAACACGTTCTGCGGCCGGCGCACGTCGCGGCCCGCGGCCGCGAGCGCGTTGAAGGCGTGAAAGGAGCCTTCGTGGACATAGTGCCGGTCGACCCACAGCAGCGCATCGCCGCCGCTGCCGTGCGTGATCACGTGCCGGTCCCAGATCTTTTCGAAAAGCGTGCGTGCCATCGCGCCGCCCGAGAAAGTAAGGCCGACGACTATAGCATCGCGCTGCCGTGCGGGCAGCCGTGACGCCTATAATGCCCGCAGGCGTCCGGTTCCGAAACACCGGCGCCACCACATGGAGGATCGCCATGTCCGACTTGGGCTACGTGCTCTTCACCCAGCCGGGGTGAACGAGTTGCCTCAGGGCGAAAGAGTTTCTTTCGCGCCAGAACGTGCAGTTCGAGGTGGTCGACGTCATGAACGATCCGGCCGGGCGCGAGCGCCTGCGGGCGCTCGGCGTGCGCGGGCTGCCGGTTCTTGCCCGCGGCAAGGACTATACGTTCGGCCAGCGCATCGAGGACATCGCCCGCTTCGTCGGCATCGACTACCGGGCCGAATCGCTTCCGCCCGAAACGCTGGTGCGCAAGTGGGTTTCTATCCTGCGTACCGGCCAGGGCATCATGCGCCAGTTCCCGCAGGCCGTCCTGGACGAGCGCGTGCACGAGGCGCGCGATCAGTCGATCCGGCACATGGGCTATCACGCCCTGCGGCTGGGCGATGCCTACCTTGCCACCGCGGTAGACGGGGTGGAGGACTGGCTCACGATCTCCATGGAGAAGCCGCCCGCCGCTGCCAGCGGGGCCGACGTGGCGGCATACGGCGAGGGTGTGATCGAGCGCCTGCAGGCGTGGTGGGAGGCGCAGACCGATCGGAGCTGCGCGCGCGAGGTGCGCACTTATAGCGGCGTGCAGAGCCTGCGCGAATTCCTCGAGCGCCAGACATGGCATAGCGCGCAGCACATCCGGCAGTTGACCTGGCGCCTGGAGCAACTGGGGATCGAGCCGGACAAGCCGCTGACTGCTGCCGAGCTTGGCGGGCTGCCGATTCCGGAGGCGATCTGGGGCTAGACGCTTGGCAGTGGAGCACCGCCTGCCGGGTGAGCCGCAACGACACCGTCATTCCCGTGAAAACGGGAATCCAGGATGCGGTGATCCAGGATCGGGTCTTCTCTGGATTCCCGTGTGCACGGGAACGACGGGAAGAGTTACCGCGGTGGCCGGATGTTCGGCTGCGCGCACCATCTTATCCGCGCAGCCACGCTCGCTTCAGAGCGTACGAGCGGGCTGCGCAGATCGATGCAGCCTCTCTTCCAACTCAGCCGGCAAGCGCGTGATCTCGACCAGGAAGTCGATCAGCACGCGGACCTTGTTCGCGACGTGGCGCGCCGACGGATAGACGACGCTGATCGGCCGGCCTTCGACCGCGTAGGATTCGAGCAGCGGCACGAGCACGCCGGAATCGAGATCGTGGTGCGTCGTCCACCAGTTGGATTGAACGACGCCGAGGCCCAGCAGTGCGCATTCGCGCATGGCATCGCCACCGGTGACCACCAGGTTGCCGCTTACGCTTACGTCCACGATCCGGCCGGCATCGTTGAAGGTCCATACGGGGCTGGTGAGGCTGGTGATGCAATTGTGCTGCAACAGATCGAGCGGCGCTTGCGGCGTGCCGTGCCGATCGAGGTAGCGTGCCGACGCGGCGGTGATGCGCGGACCGCGATTGAGCACCCGCGCGACATGGCGCGAATCGCTCAAATCGCCGACCACCACGGCCACGTCCAACCCCTGCTCGATCAGATCGCCGGGACGGTCGTCGAAGCGCAGCTCCAGCACGATCTCGGGGTAGCGGGCTGCGAACTCCGCCAGGCGAGGCAGGAAGGTCAGGCGCGCGAACAGGACCGGCAAGGCGATACGAATGCGGCCTTTCGGCATTCGCGCGCCGCGGCGCAACGATGCCTCCGCGTCTTCCACATCGTTCAGAATCTGGACTGCGCGGGCATAAAACTCGCGCCCATCGTCGTTCATCGCCAGCCGCCGGGTCGAGCGCTCCAGCAGCCGGGTTCCGAGCTCGTCTTCCAGGCGGGCGATCATCTTGGCGACGGCCGAAACCGAGATGCCGAGCTGCGCTGCCGCCGACGAGAAGCTGCCGCTCTCGGCCACTCGGACGAAAGTCTGCATCGCCATCAGCTTGTTCATCCGGATGTCTTGAACCAAAAGTAAAAACTGATTGTACTGAGCAGCCTGTTTTCTCGCCAATGGGCGCTGAGTACACTCGCCAAGTGGCCCGCTGCTCCGTAACGGACGAGTCGTGCCGCAGCATTTCGAGGCAACGGGGCCGGTGATCGATGGGTGACACAGCGCTACGCAGCAAGCCGCGCACGCACGGCGACGATGCGGGAAGTCGGCCTCCCAGGCTGCGGGTGAGTGGAGCCGGCCGCTCGGCCACGATGCACGGCAATTTCGACGCACGCGATCTGCGCCGCGCCATGGGCGGATTCGCCACCGGCGTCACGGTGGTCACCGCGTGCGCGCCTGCCGGTCGCAGGGCGGGCGTCACGGTCAATTCGTTCTGCTCGGTCTCGCTCGATCCTCCGCTGGTGCTGTGGTGCCTCGGCAAGCGCGCGCCGAGCTTGCCGGTGTTCTCCGCCGCCTCGCACTTTGCCATTCATGTTCTGGCCGCCGATCAAGGTGCGCTTTCGGATCGCTTCAGCCGCCCGGCGGCGGACAAATTTGCCGGCCTGCAATACGACGAAGGGCTGGGCGGCGTGCCGCTGTTCGACGGCGCGGCCGTGCGTTTCGAATGCCGGCGCGAGCACAGCTACGAAAGTGGCGACCACCTGATCCTGATCGGTCGAATCGAGCGCTACTGCTACAGCGAATGCACGCCGCTGCTGTTCCATGGCGGGCGCATGCACGCTGCCGATGACGAGTGAACGGCACGGCCTGAAGCGCGCGGCGGCGGCGGTCGTCGGCATTGCGGAATCCGACTTGGGGCTCGTGCCCCGACACATGACGCCGACCGATCTCATGGCGCAGGCCACGGTGCGCGCGCTGGACGACTGCGGCCTGAAGCTCGCCGACATCGATGCCGTGCTGTGCGCGCACAGCCAGTCGCGCGTGGCGTCGATGCAGCTCGCCGAATATCTGCGCATCAAGCCGCGATACTTCGACGGCACCATGATCGGCGGGGCATCCTTCATGTCGCATCTCGCGCATGCGATGGCCGCGATCCAGCTGGGTGTTTGCGATGTGGCGCTCATCGCCTACGGCAGCACGCAGCGCTCGGTTACGCGGGCCGCGGCTGCGCCCGGCGAATACAACCCGTACGAGGCGCCGTACCGTCAATTCATCCAGCCTGGCGCCTATGCGCTGGCCGCGTCGCGCCACATGCACCAATACGGCACCACGCGCGAGCAGCTCGCCGACGTTGCCGTTGCCGCCCGGCAATGGGCCCTACTCAATCCGAACGCGTGGGAGAAAGAGCCGCTCACACGCCAGCAGGTGCTGGATGCGCGCATGGTCTGTTATCCCTTCACCGTGCGCGACTGCTGCCTCGTCACCGACGGCGGCGGTGCAATGATCGTCACTTCCGCCGAGCGGGCCCGTGCGCTGAAAAAGCCGGCCGCGTACGTGCTCGGGATCGGCGAGGCACTGAGCCATGCCTCGATCGCCAACATGGCGGATCTCACCGTCACGGCGGCAACCGAATCGGGCCCGGCCGCGTTTGGTATGGCGGGGGTGACGCATGCCGATATCGACATGCTGTCGCTCTACGACGCGTTTACGCTCACGCCGATTCTCTTTCTCGAGGATCTCGGCTTCTGCCCCAAGGGCGAGGGCGGGCGCTTCGTCGCCAACGGCGCCATCGCGCCGGGCGGGCGGCTTGCCGTCAACACCAGCGGCGGCGGCTTGTCGTATTGTCATCCGGGCATGTACGGCTTGCTGGTGATGATCGAGGCGGTGCGCCAGCTGCGCGGCGAATGCGGGCAGCGCCAGATCGCCGACTGCGAGGTTGCGCTTGCGCACGGCGACGGCGGCGTGTTGTCGAGCCAATGCACGGTGGTGTTCGGGGGCGCGAGCACGGTTTGATTGCTCTGCGGGTCAGGGCAGCCTCACCGCGCCTTGGTGTCGCGTGCACCGGGCTCAGGTAAGGCGTCATTCCCGCGCAGGCGGGAACCCGGGACGTCCGTCATTCCCGCGCACGCGGGAATCCAGGACAAACCCGATCCTGGGCTCCCGTTTTCACGGGAGGTCGCTTTCGCCATAGCGGGAGGTCGCTTCCGCCATAGCGGGAGGTCGCTTCCGCCATAGCGGGAGCGACGAGATTCGTCAGCGCGCGTTTTCCCGACGAATGACTCGCTCTATCAGAACGTTTTCTTGCGCCGCCATTTTCTCGGCCGGTCGCTCGGGAAGGTGAGCCCGCTCGCGCTCACGCCCAGATCCACCATCGTCTTCGCCAGCGCGATGGCACTGGCATAACCTTCGAGCACGGGAATCTCCCAGCCGATCTCGGCCAGCCGCTTCGCGACGAACGGCTTGAGCCAGAATGTCGCCGAGCAACCGAAGGTGATGACCTCGGCGCCATCCTCCTCGATCGCGCACACCGCTTCCTGCACCGCGCGCTCGACCATCTCCGAGCGCTCGCCCTTCAGTGCCTTCTGCCGCTCGCCCTGTGGCGTGAGCTCCGACTCGTGCCCTGGGCGCATGAACGGGATGTGCACGTTGCGGATCGAAGCGCAGCGCTGGTCGAAGCGATGCTGGATGACCAGGTTGTAGTAGTACATGTTGTGCGACTCGGCCAGGTCGATCACGCTGAACTTGTTGCCGAGCATGGTCGCGATGTGCATCTGCGAGAAAGCGCAGGACGTCACCGGGATTCCGAACGGGCGCGCGATCTCGCGCGATTCCATGAACCCGGGCTCGCCGCCGCCGAGCAGAACGATACCGTTGTATTTGCCGCTCGCGCAGGCCTCCTTCACGATCGGCAACCGTCCCGCGGCGACCAGGGCGAACTCTTCCCGATTCTCCACCGCCCAGTCGCCGTACGGCGCTTGCGGGCCCGGGTGCAGATCCCATTCGATGCCCTCCAGAACCGGTTTCACCAGCTCGTAGTTGGGCAGGCGCAGCTCCTTCGGGCCCTCGATGGGACGATGCAGGTAGGGCGAAGTCGGCGGCAGGCTGAAGGCGTGGATGAGGAGGAAACGGTAACGGCTTGTGGTGTCGGCCATGGCATCTCCGGAAAATCCGCGGATCGTAGGCGTGAGCAGTTTCCCCTCCTCGCCGAGGAGGGGCTGGACGCGCTATGCGCGGACGGGGTGGTTGCTTATCCGCATGGACCCGATGCGCGTCGCACCAAGTGTACCGTTCGCGCACGCGGCGCGACACGCGCTGTAATTCAGGCTTGGTGCGAGCGGCGTCACGGTGTAGATTGCGCCAGTTCATACAACAGGGAGCCACGCAATGATACGAGCTGCGATCTACGGGCTGGGCCGCTGGGGCAACCGCCTGCTCGAATCGGTGCGCGAGAGCGACAAGATCCGCATCACCACCGGCATCTCGCGCGATCCGTCGCGCCATGCCGAGCTGGCGCAGCGCGCGGGTATCCGTATCGTCAACTCCTATGCCGGCGTGCTGAAGAATCCGGACATCGACGCAGTGGTCCTCACCACGCCGCACTCGCAGCACTGCGCGCAGGTGGTGCAGGCGGCTGCGGCCGGCAAGCACGTGTTCGTGGAGAAACCGTTCACGCTCACGCGCAAGACCGCCGAGCGCGCCATCGATGCCTGCCGGCAAGCAAACGTGACGCTGGCGCTCGGCTTCAATCGTCGCTTCTCGCCCGCATTCGTCGAGATGGTTCGGCGTATCGAGGCCGGCGAGATCGGCGAGGTGGTGCACGTGGAAGGACAGAATTCCGGACCGACCGGTCACAGCCTCAAGGCGGGAAACTGGCGCGCCACGCGCAAGGAAGCACCTGGCGGTGGCATGACCGCGCGCGGCATCCACGCGCTGGACTGCATGATCCGGATCGCCGGCCCCGTGACGCGGGTGTACGCGCGCTCGCAGAAGCGCGCGCTTGCGCCCGAGGTCGACATGGACGACACCACGGCGCTGCTGCTCGACTTTGCGCGCGGGGCCAGCGGCTGTCTTACGGCCGTGTTCGTCACCGGGGACTACTGGCGGGTCGCTGCCATGGGGACCAAAGGCTGGCTGGAGAGTCGCAGCGACACCGAGCTCGTTTTCCGCGGATTGACTGGTGCGCCGCAGCGCAGCCCGTTCGAGGCCATCGACAAGGAACGCGCCGAGCTGGAAGCCTTCGCCGATGCGATCGCGGCCGGCCGTCGCTTCCTCGTCCCGCCGGAGGCGATGGTGAACGGCATCGCCGTTCTAGAGTCGATCGAGAAATCGTCGGCCAGGGGCAAGCCGATCGAGATTTCGTAGTAATCGCCTTCCTGGCGAACCACACCACCCCGGCGAACCACACCACCCCGGCGAACCACACCACCCCGGCGAACCACACCACCCCGGCGAACCACACCACCCCGGCGCTTCGCGCCACCCCTCCTCGTGAGAGGAGGGGAAAACCATCTATTCCCCTCCTGCGAAGGAGGGGCGGGACGCGACTGGGTCGCGGACGGGGTGGTGCCGGCACTCGAAGCGGAGTGGTGCCGGCACTCGAAGCGAGGCCATTCTACGCCCGCGCGCCACGCCCCTTCCTAAGTGGACGCGAACGCAGGCTTCTACTTCGTCGCCTTGGCGAGCCGGCGCACGACCTTCATCCGCTGTACGTTATCGCCGGCCAGATGGGTCCAGATAATGCCGTCGCGCACGAGTTTGTTGGCATGCGCGTCCATTGTGAAGCCGGCTGCGCCGTGCAGATCCATGTTGAGCTGCGTGACTTCCTGGATCACGTCGGTGGAGAAATTCATGACGAACCCGCCGTTGGTGGAGGCGAGCTTCCGATCGTGCTCCCATGCCACGCGCAGCACGAACGAGCGCAGCGCCTCGGTCAGCATGTTCATGCGGCCGATCTTCAGTTGCACCGTCTGCTGCTCGATGAGCGGCTTGCCGCCCTGCGTGCGTGATTTCGCCAGCGTCATGGCCGATTCGCATGCCGACATGCATACGCCCAGGGCATTGGCCGCGAGCTCGAGATCGCCGAACAGGTCGCCGCCGGTGCGCTCTCCCTTGTCCAGATTCCCGTGCCCCCCGGACTGGCCGATCACGTTCGCCTGCGGCACGCGTGCGTTGTCGAAGATCAGCTCCGCGTTCTGGTAGAAACGCCAGCCGCTCTTGTTGAACACCTTGCCGGAGCGGAAGCCCGGCGTGTCGCGCGGCACGAGGAACATCGTGACGCCGTCCTTCACGTTCCTGTTCGGGTCGGAGCGCGCATCGACGAAGAAGAGCTTGCCGATGTTGCCGTTGGCGATGAAGCACTTCTCGCCGTTCAGGATCCACTCGTCGCCCTTGCGCTCGGCCTTGAGCTTGAGGCCCGCGCGCACGTCGTCTTCGGGCGGCAGGCGATTGTCCGAGCCGGCATTCGGCTCGGTGATGCCCTTGCCCATGACGAAGGTGTCGTCGGCCATGAATGCCGTGAGGAAGCGTTCCTTCTGCTCGGGGCTACAGACGCTCGCGATCAGGTGGCTCCACTTCCAGTTCTGGCTGAAGCCCTTCGCGATCCCGCTGTCGCCGCGGGCGAGCTCGGCCATGACAAGCGTCTGGGTGACGAAATCGGCGCCCGGGCCGCCGTATTCCTTCGGCACGGCCAGGGTGCGAAAGCCGAGCTTCGATCCCTTCTTGAACAGATCCCAGTCCCAGGTCTGGGCCGGGTCCAGGATGCGATCGCGTGCGAGCGAGACCGGCCGGATGTCCTCATCGGCGAACGTGCGCGCTTTCGCTTGCCACGCGCGCTGCTCGTCGTTCAGCGAAAAATCCATGTGTTTCTCCTCAGAGAACCTCTGATGAACCTGTAGTGACGTCACTCCCGCGCACGCGGGAGTCCAGTGAATTGGATTCCTGGATTCCCGTTGTCACGGGAATGACGCCTTTCGGAGCATTCTTTAGGCGCGCCGGAACTCGGCCAGCGCTTCGGCGATCCGCAGCTTGCCGTCGCCGGGGCTCATGCCCGAATGCAGAAAAATGAGGGCGTCCTGAACGTACTTGTGCATCGGCATGTCGCGCATGACGCCCATCGCACCGAAGACTTCGGCCGCTTCCAGCGCCACTCGGTGAATGGCTTCGGCGGTGTAGACGCGCGCGAGCGTCGTGAGCGGAAGGTCGGCGATACTGCGATCGGCCACGGCGGACGGGTTATCCACGACCCAGGCGGCCTTCCAGACCATCGTGCGCGCCATCTCGAGGCGGATCGCCATGTCGGCGAGCAGCGTGCCGATTGCCTGATGCTCGACGATCCGCCGGCCGCCCTGCACGCGTATGCCGGCGTAATCGACCGCGGCCTCGTAGGCGGCGCGGCCGAGGCCGATGTTCATCGCGGCGCCCACCGGTATGCCGCGACCGTCGTTCTCGAGCCCGGCGCTGAGCGGACTTCTGCCTTCCTCGCCGAGCAGGTGATCGCCCGGCACGCGGCAATCCTCGAATGTGATGTCGGCAAGCAGCCCGTGATACCAGCCGGCGTTCTGATCCAGCTCGCGCACTGTCATGCCGGGCGCATCTTTCGGCACCAGTAGCGTGCTCACACCCTGGCCGGCCGGCGCCTTCGGATCGGTCTTCACTTGCACGGCGATCAGCCCCGCCAGCGAACCATTCGGTACGAACGCTTTCGTGCCGTTGATCACCCAGTCGCCGGTCGGGGTGCGCGTGGCAGTGCAATGCACGGCCGGCGCGACCGGGACCGCGCGGTGGTAGTTGACGCCAAGCTCGGTGTCGCTGTCGGTCTCGTGCGCCGCGAGCGCGAGCTGGCTGGAATCGTCGGAAACGAGCAGCGGCAGGAAACGCTCGCGCTGCGCCGGGGTCATCAGCCGGTCGAACAGCAGATGGCTCAGCATCGAGGTTTCGACCAGCACCGCGGCGACATCCGGATCGCCGGCAGCCAACTCCTCCGCGACGATGCAAGAGGTGATCGCGTCGGCCCCGGCGCCGCCGAGTGCTTCGGACAGGGCCAGCGTTCGCAGGCCCATCTGCGCGGCCTTTTGCAGCATGTCCTGCGGCGGACGCCGGTCCAGCGCCTCCATGCGTGCAGGCTTGATGGCGACCGGCTTGATTTCGTTGGCGACGAATTCGCGCACGGTGTCGCGAATCTCCAGCTGCTCGGCGCTGAGGTGCAAATCGTACATAGGGATTCTCGGCCTTTCGACGGGGCTAGGGCATCGCAGCGGTCATTGCGGGGTGGCCGGGATGACGCAAGGTCCAATATACGCAGGGGCAGCATTGCTTGCAACGTGCGCAGACTGCACTGGAGAGTCGGGAAGGGCGCGTTGTACAGAGTCGGGAAGGGGCGCGTTATACAATCGGCTCACCTGCCGACCAAGGTGGTGCGCGTCATCAATCCGGCGGCGCCCGGCGGCAACAGCGACATCCTGTTTCGCCTGCTGCAGCCGAAGATGAGCGAGGTTCTTGGCCAGAACCTCGTCATGGATTACCGGCCCGGCGCAGGCGGCATCATCGGCGTGGAGATTACGTCCAAGGCGCCGGCCGACGGCTACACCACCGCGCTGGTCGCGGCCAGCTTCCTCATCAATCCGGCAGTGCGGACGAAACTCCCGTACGACACGCCGAAGGATTTCACGCCGCTCGGATTGATCGTCGATCTGCCCGCCGGATTCATGGTGCATCCGTCGATGCCGGTCAGGAGCGTGAAGGAGATGATCGCGCTCGCCAAGGCCAGGCCCGGTCAGATCCTGTACTCGACCTCGGGCGCCGGCGCCATCGGGCATATGGCCGCCGAATTGTTCAATTCGACGGCCGGCGTGAAGATGATCCATGTGCCATACAAGGGCGCCGGGCCGAGCGTCATCGATCTCGTCGGCGGCCACGTGCAGACGACCTTCGTCAGCCTGCCTTTGGTGGTTGGCCATATCCAGACCGGGCGGCTTCGCATTCTGGCGCAATGCGGCGCGAAACGATTCGAGTCGCTGCCCGATGTGCCGACCATGCAGGAGGCCGGCGTGCCGGGCTTCGTCGTGAGCAGCGGCTTCAGCTTCATCGGTCCGGCTGGCATTGCGCGTCCCGTGGCCGAAAAGCTCAACAACGCCTTGGCGCAAGCCGTGCGTGATCCTGAAAACCGGAAGCAATTGATCGCACGCGCGGCCGAACCCGTCGGCAGCTCGATCCACGAGCATGCCGCATTCATGAAGACGGAGATCGCCAAGTGGACCCAGGTGGCGAAGCAGGCCAACATCAAGGTGGATTGAGGGTACCCCGCGGCATGAGGAAATTGCAGGTAGGCCCGTTAGCCCTGGAGAGCCGTTGATCCAAGGTTGCGAGTGGCAATCCAAGCGCTTCGGCAACGGCAACATACCATGCATCGTAGCTCGTGACGTTTTGGCGCAGCTCCCAGACCCGATCCGCGAACGGTTCGAAGGAGAATACCTCCATATCGAGCTGCATCAGATCCTCGTACGCCGCATTGGCGTCGGGCGGCGTGATCTCCTTGGCCCGTTCCAGTCTGCGCAGGATGTTGGTCGCTTCGACGCGCGCCAGCTCCGGGGCATGCAGCGAGCCGGCCGCAAGCACACCTTCGGCCCATTGTCCGTGCGGGCCGGAATCGACCAGCGCGGCAACCAGCACCGATGCGTCTACGACGACGCTCACCGTTGGTCAGCGTCTCGCGCTTTGAGTATCCGCCCGGAGGAGACGCGAGTTTGCGATGCTCGCTTTCTCTTGCGTACCTGCTCCAACCAGGCATCCAGCGACGGGCGGGCGGCCAGGCGCTCGAGTTCCGTCCGCAGGTACTCTTGCATAGACTTCCCATGCAGCGCCGCGCGGGCAGCGAGCTCGTCGCGGACCTTTTCGGGAACATCCCGGATGGTGATCCGTATAGTCATGCTGGCATAATGCCAGCACCACAGGCAGCATGCAAACGGTACGGTTTTCGCACCGGCGTGGGGAACGACGAACAGTGCTGTTCAATTGAAAGTGCGACAAAGTCCTGTCATTGCGCATGATGCGTGCGAGGTCGGACTGATCGGCCTCGGGCTGATCGGTACGTCGCTCGCGAAGCGACTGCTCGGCCAAGGCTTCCGGGTGTACGGCTACGACGTCGCGCCGGCGCGTTGCGGCGACCTGGCCGCGCTGGGTGGGATCGCGGTCGCGAGTGCGCGCGCTGTCGGCCGTACCTGCCGCACGGTATTGCTGGCGGTATTCGATACGCCGCAGGTCGAAAGCGTGCTGGAAGCCAAGAGCGGGCTCGAGCCCCAGCCCGGGCAGCTGATCATTTGCGTCAGCACCTGCGATCCGGACGCGATTGCCGCGCTGGCCGAGCGTCTCGACGCGCGCGGGGTGCGTTTCCTCGAAGCGCCGCTTTCGGGCAACAGCGACCAGATTGCGCTCGGTAATGGCGTGGCGATGATCGGCGGCGAGCGCGACGCGATGGAAGAGGCGGCACCGGTGCTTGTCGCCATCAGCAAGCAACAGTTCTACCTGGGACCGGTCGGATCGGGCGGCCGCGCGAAGCTCGCGGTGAATCTGGTCGGCGGCCTGAATCGCGCCGTGCTGGCCGAGGGCCTCGCTTTCGCCGAATCGATGGGGCTCGATCTGGCGGCGTTCCTGGACGTGCTCAAGGCTTCCGCGGCCTACTCGCGCGCCATGGACACGCGCGGACACAAGATGGTAACGAGCGACTTCACGCCGCATGCGTGGCTCAAGCAGTCGCTGAAGGATTTCCAGTTGATGAAGACAGCCGCCGAGCGCGTGGGACAGGAGCTGCCGCTGGCCGCGCTATACACCGAGTTGATACGAAGCTGCATGACGCACGGCGAAGGCGAGCTGGACAATTCGGCAGTCATTAAGGAACTGCGGCGGCGCCGGCGTCCTGTGAAACGCTGAGCGTCGAGCGACAACGGTGCGCTGCAAAGCCACGTCGGGCGCATCAGCGATTTCGTGAATGCTCGACAGTAAATCAGACATCCCCCCTCGGATTCGGAGAAAGCAAGAATGATCATGCGTACCATCCTATCGGCAATGGCGCTTGCAGCAGCCCCGCTTTGCGCCGGCGCCCAATCGTTTCCCAGCAAGCCAATTCGGCTCATCGTCGCATTCCCCGCCGGCGGCGCCACCGATCTGGTCGCACGTGCCATGGCGCAGCGCTTTAGCGACCGATGGCATCAATCGGTGATCGTGGACAATCGTTCCGGCGCCGGCGGCGTCATCGGCACCGAGCTTGCATCGCGCGCCCCGGCCGATGGCTATACCGTCTTGTTCGGCAGCTCCAGCACATTCGCCACGGGGCCCGTCCTCCAGCCCAAGCTGCCTTACGATCCGCAGCGCGATTTCGCGCCCATCTCGCTGACGACGCTGATCCCGAACATCATCGTCGCGCACGCATCCGTGCCCGTCACCTCGGTGAAGGAACTGATCGAGTATGCCAAGGCGAAGCCGCAGCAAGCGTCCTATGCGTCCAACGGCAACGCGACGGCATCGCACATCGCCGGAGAATTGCTGCGGCACCGAGGCGGCTTTTCCTGGATCCATGTGCCTTACAAAGGCGCGGGGCCGGCGATTACCGATGTCGTCGGCGGTCATGTGCAATTCCTGATCGGCGCGATCTCAACTTCGCTCCCGCACGTGCGGGCAGGAAAGAATCCGCGGCATCGCGGTCACCGGTCTGCAGCGCTCGAGCGCGGTTCCCGAACTGCCGACGGTGGCCGAATCAGGATTTCCCACCTTCGAGGTCGTACAGTGGTTTGGCCTCCTGGCGCCCGCGAAGACGCCCGCGCCCATCATCAAGCAGTTCAATACGGCGGTGGTCGAGATGTACCGTGACGCTCCGTTTTCCGAGCGCTTCAAGCGGCAAGGACTGGAGCCTTCGACCACGACGCCGGATGAGTTCGCGAGCTTCATCAAGAACGAGATCGCGATGTGGACCAAGGTCTTCAAGGATGCTGAAGGACGCGCTGCAGTCGCTGCACGACGAGGTGAAGAGCGCCGAGAGCTACTTCCAGCACATCCAGTGGCTGCAGGATCGCTTCCCGGAGGCGAAGTACGAGGACGTGACGGGACTCTGCAAGCTCGCGTCGCCGGATGAGGTGAAGGAGCAGGACTACTCGCTGAATCCCGGCCGCTACGTCGGCGTCGTGATCGAGGAAGATGGGAAGACGGCGGAGGAGTTTCTGTCTGATCTTATAGATGCGCAGGAGGAGCTATCTGCGTTGAACGAACGAGCCTACGAATTGGACAGGCTAATCGCGCACAACCTTGAAGCGATTACAGGGGGCGCATGACTTGGCGAGCGAGATCTCTGGGCG
The DNA here is from genome assembly GCA_009377585.1 of Betaproteobacteria bacterium. NCBI lineage: Bacteria > Pseudomonadati > Pseudomonadota > Betaproteobacteria > Betaproteobacteria bacterium. The sequence continues at coordinate 1,909 of WHTS01000028.1, read as the reverse complement.
AAGTGCTGCGCATCGAACACGGGTACGCATTCAAGGGGGAGCATTTCGCCGATAGTGGCAAGTACGTCGTGCTGACGCCGGGCAACTTCCATGAGCAAGGCGGCTTCCGCCCGCGACCTGGAAAGGACCGCTTCTATTCCGGTCCATTTCCTGATCGGTATCTCCTCAAAAAGGACGACATCATCGTGGCGATGACCGAGCAGGGAGAAGGATTGCTCGGCAGTGCCGCAATTATTCCCGACGACGATACCTACTTGCATAACCAGCGTCTCGGTCTTGTGCGGGAGCAGAATGCAGTCGCCGATCGGCGCTTCTTATACTACTTGTTCAATTCCGATTACGTTCGTCAGCAGATTCGCAACAGTTCGTCCGGCGCAAAGGTTCGCCATACGTCACCCGAGCGAATGTATGCCGTAAAGATACACTTCCCCGATTCTGTGGCCGTACAGCGAAAGGTGGCTGCGATCCTCTCCGCCTACGACGACCTGATCGCCAACAACCAGCGGCGCATCGCGCTGCTGGAATCCATGGCCGAGGAGATCTATCGCGAGTGGTTTGTGCGCATGCGTTTTCCTTGTTACGAGGATGCGACGTTCTCAAAGGGACGCCCGAAAGCCTGGAAGGAAGGGCGACTTGGAGACATAGCTGACTTCACGATGGGCCAGAGTCCGAGTTCGGAGTTTTACAACGAACGAGGTGACGGATTGCCGTTTCACCAAGGGGTAGGAACGTATGGCCCGCGCTTTCCGAGGCATGTGGTGTACTGTTCGGTACCGGGTCGGTCCGCGAAGGCTGGCGATATCCTGTTCAGCGTGCGAGCGCCTGTCGGGCGCATGAATATCGCCGATCGCGACCTCACCATCGGCCGCGGTTTGGCGGCCATGCGGCACCGGGAAGGAGCGAACGCGTATCTGTTCTATCTATTGCACACATGTTTCGCCACTGAGGATTTGATCGGCAATGGGTCGATCTTCAATTCCGTCGGGAAGGATGAGCTTGCCCGATTTCCGATCATCAAGCCGGACGACGCGTTGGTCGAAAAATTCGATTGCCTCACAAAGCCGATCGGTGAGGAACTGGGATTGCTGTATGAGACGGTTGATGCGTTACAAGGCGTGCGCGACAGACTTCTCCCTCGCCTCATCTCGGGCAAACTCAAAGTCGACCACCTCGACATCCGCATGCCGCCCTCGATGCGCGAAGTCGTCGGATCCGCATCCGCCTAGGCTCGTCGTCCACCCCCCTGGCCCAACTTCCACTGTGGAGGTTGGGCTGGTCGTGAGCCGCTGTCGTGCCCCGCAGGCAGCGGGCGAGTGACTCGGCACCCGCCGGTCAACCGCCTCCCCGTTTCGTTCGTTTCGTTTATTGCGTATATTACGAACATCTGCCCGGTCCCGAGTATCCGGGTCATCGGAGAGGAGTACCGACATGGCTGCCGATCCGCACGATGCCATCGATACCGTGCTCGACGAGCACGACGCCGCCCTGGCGCAGGCGGCGCAGCGCTGTCTGATGGCGGCGCTGGACCATTCGCGTGCGCCCAGGATCAAGCTGGTTGGCGACGGCGAAGAGGCGCCCGCGATCGAGCTGCCGCCCAAGGCGCTGCGCTTCATCGCCGAGCTGCTGGGCTTGATGGGGCAGCGCCGGCCGATCGTCCTTCTGCCGCAAAAGCTCGAAATGTCGACGCAGGACGCTGCCAACTTCCTCAACGTCTCGCGTCCGTTCGTCGTGAAGCAGATCGAGGCAGGCAAGCTCAAGTGCCGCAAGGTGGGACGGCACCGCCGCATCCTGTTCGAGGATTTGCTGGCTTACCAGGCAGCATCCCGGGCCAAGTCCGAGCGCGCCTTACAGGCGCTGGCCGATCAGGGCCAGGAACTGAAGATGGGCTATCCGGGTTAGACGCGCAAGG
>WHTS01000027.1:6773-62413 GCA_009377585.1 Betaproteobacteria bacterium | reverse complement strand
CAACGGGGCGAGAAGCGCCTCGATCTTGCTGTCGCACTCGACCACACGTTGCGCCACGCTGTCGTACATTGCCAGCGCCTGCGTCAGCACGAACAGGTGCTCCTCGCGCCAGTTGCCTGTCAGGGCACGTGGGATGTCGGCGGCGCTGGCCTTGACGCGGCCGTGGCGGTGTTGGGCCAATACGCGCGGATCGCGCTGACCGGCGACGATGTCGCGGATGATGGCCTGTCCGGTCATGCCCATCACGTCGGTGAGCACCTCGGTGAGCTGAATGTTCATCTGCACGAGCGCCTTTTGCATGCGCTGTACCCAGCTGGCCTGCTCCTCGAGCAGCACCTCGCGCTGGCGCACCACAGCGCGCACGACGCACACTTCGTCCCCGGGCCGCCAGGCGGCACGCAGGAAAACCCAAACTCATCAGCTTTTGCAGCCACTGACAGTCTTGCACGTCGCTCTTGCGCCCCGGCACGTACTTCATCTGCCGCGCATCGACCAGCCACACCTTCAGTCCGCGCCGCTCCAGCACTTCGTAGAGCGCGATCCAGTACACCCCGGTGGACTCCCAGCGCCACGGTATCGACCCCGCACGCGATGAGCCAATCGGCCATGGCATTCAGATCGTCGGTCATCGCACCGAACTCGCGTACCGGCTCATCAGCCCCATGCCGGGGCACCGCCACCCAGTGGCTCGAGGCCCCAACGTCAATTCCCGCCGCGTTGGAAAACACCACCTCTTCATCTCGCTTGCGCATCGCCATTGTCTGCTCCAAGATCGTTAGTGAACGGCAGCGCCATGGGAGACGTCGAATTCGACTCGATCTCATGAACGGGATGCGCATTGCTGCGCTCACCACTGTCGCCGACGAATCCCGGACCATGCTCTTAAGCGGGCTCGCAACAGCTCGCACCATTGATGGGTCGGTCATCTCGGCGCCGCCGTTCACCTTGTAGCGCAGGTCGGTTTTTCTGCCAACGCCTGGCCCGGAACGGGGTTGAGAAGCTCTCAAGAAACCCAACCAGGTTTCTTAACCGCGCCTGCCCGCCTGCGGGGCTAATACTGCTCATGAGGAGGGGAAAGCGAAGCGCCGGGGGTAAGGCCGGGAATTCGCGGACCATGGTCCGCGCCGGGCGAGCGGCATCGGCCTGCATGCCGATGCGCGCCCTGCAAGGGGTGTGGTTCATGTCGTCGTCGCGGACACGTCCCCGCCGCCCAGCGCCTCTTCACGAACGTCGTCGAACGACGCGTAGTTCATGGCATGCAACCGGTGATAGAGCCCATGCCGGTCCAGCAACTGCTGGTGCGTGCCCGTTTCGACGATACGGCCGTCCTGCAGCACGATAATGCGGTCGGCATTTCGTATCGTGGCGAGCCGATGCGCGATCACAACCGCGGTGCGCCCGGCGAGCAGCCGCTTCATCGCGATCTGGATCGCGCGCTCCGTGTAGCTGTCGATGCTGGCCGTCGCCTCGTCGAGGATGAGGATGTCGGTATCGGCGACGAGCGCACGCGCGAAGCTCACGAGTTGGCGCTGGCCGAGCGATAGATTGGAGCCGCGCTGCTCGAGGCGCGTGTCGTAGCCCTGCGGCAGGCGCATGATGAAATCGTGCGCGCCGACCGCGTTGGCCGCAGCGATCACCTGCTCGCGGGTCGCGCCGACGCTGCAATAGCGGATGTTCTCGAAGATCGTGTCGGTGAAGAGGAACGGCTCCTGCAGCACCATGCCCACGTGCCGGCCGAGCGAGTGCTGGGTGACATCGCGCACGTCGTGGCCGCCGATCAGCACCTGCCCGTCCCGGACATCGTAGAAGCGATGGATGAGCGCCGCGGTGCTGGTCTTGCCCGATCCGGTCGGACCGACCAGGGCGATCGTCTCGCCGGGGGCGACCTCGAAGCTCACTTCGTGCAGCACTGGCCGCTCGGGGACGTAACCGAACGTCACGTTGCGGAATTCGATCGAAGGCTCGATCTCGTCCAGCTCGCGCGCACCGGGTTTGTCGACGACGTCGACCGGCACATCGAGCACCTCGAAGATGCGCTGCCCGGAAGCCATCGCGCGCTGCATCACGCTGTACTGCGCGGTCAGCGAGCGGATCGGATCGAAGAACCGCTGCACGTAAAACACGAACGCCACCATGACGCCGAGCTCCAGCGTGCCGTCGAGCACCCGGGTGCCGCCGGCGAACACGACGATCGCCATCGCCATGCCCGTGAGCGTATCCACGATCGGGATCATCACCTGAGAGAATTTCGCCGCCCGCAGCGTGGCGCTCAGGTAGTCGCGCGCTTTGCGCTCGAAGCGCACGAAATTCACCTTCTCGCGCGTCATTTCCTGCACGGTGCGCACGCCGTTGATGTTCTCGGCGAGCGCCCCGTTCACGATGGAGCTCGCCTGGCGCGCGCGGACGAACGCGCGGCGCGCGGGCGGCAGCCAGATCATGCGCACGATCAACAGCACCGCCACCACCGACAGTGTGAGCACCGCCAGCTCGACATCGAGGGAAAGCAGCACCGCCACGATGCCGACGAGCAAGAGCAGATCGCCGAACGCGGTCACCAGCGTGTCGAGGAACTCCTGCAATGCCCCGACATCGCCTTGCAGGCGCGACATGAGCCGCCCGACCTCGGTCTTGTCCATGAAGGACATGGACAGCCGCTGCAGGTGCGCATACATGGCGCGTCGCAGATCGAACAGAATGCGCTCGCCCGTCTTGCCGACGATCACCTCCTGCCCCAGGCTCGCGGCCGCGTTGACGGCAATCGCCAGCGCAAAAGCCAATGCCGCCGTCAGCAGGAGATTGCGCTCCAGCGCGCCTGGCACGAGCGCCCGGTCGATGGCGGTTCCGATCAGGAGCGGGATCGCAAGCTGGCTGGCGGTGAAGAGCACCACGCAGCCGATCGCCAGCCATAATGAACGGCGATACGGCACGATGTAGCCGAAGAAGCGGCGAACGATCCCGCGATCGAAGACTTTACCGAAGATCTTTTCGTCGATGTCCTCGTTCAGTCCGTGCGCAGGTTCCGCCGGGGTGACTGTTCTACTTTGCGTCGTGGCCATCGCGACATTCCTTATCGATCGCCGCCGCGCATGCGGAGCTCCGGAGATACCGTGCCCGGATTCCCGCCTACACGAAAATGACGCGGTTCCAATGAATCCCTCATTTCGAGAATACGCCGGTGGTTTGCGGCGCGGCGTCCGTGAGCCCCGTATCTGCACCGCGAAGCTGCAGCTCGTACAGGTCGCGGTAGCGACCGCCGAGAGCAAGAAGCTCGGCGTGCGTGCCGCGCTCGACGATGCGGCCGGATTCCAGGAATACGATCTCGTCCGCGTGCAAGAGCGATCCGAGCCGGTGCGAGATGACGATCGTCGAGCGTTCCTTGCCAAGCTCGCGCAGTGCCGCCCGAATCTTCTGCTCGGTGCCCGCATCCACCGATGCGGTCGAATCGTCGAACACGACCACCGTCGGCTCCGGCAGGACGCTGCGCGCGATCGACAGCCGCTGGCGTTGCCCGCCGGAGAGCGTCAACCCGCGCTCGCCCACGAGCGTTTCGTAGCGTCCCGGCAGACGCTCGACGAAGCGATGCAGCTGCGCGGAGTCCGCCGCGTCGGTGACGCGCTCCTCGCCCGCTTCGGGATCGCCGTAAGCAATGTTGCCTTCGATCGAGGCCGAGAACAGAAAAGTGTCCTGCTGCATGACGCCCACGCAGGCGCGCAGCGACTCCAGCGTCACCTCGCGGATATCCTGGCCGTCGATCGTGATGCGTCCCGCACTCACGTCGTAGAAGCGCGGGACGAGATGCGCGATGGTCGACTTGCCGCTGCCGGGCGGGCCGACGATACCGAGGGTCTTGCCCGGACCGACTTCGAACGAGACATCGGTGAGCGCCAGCGGTTCGCCGCTCGCCTCATAGCTGAAATCGACCTGCTCGAAGCGCAGCACGCCCTCGGTCACGACAAGGTCGCGTGCGCCGGGCTTGTCCCGGATCGCCGGCCTCAGGTCGAGCACTTCGAATACGCGCGCGCCGGATATGGAGCCGCGCGCCGCAGAATTGACGATCATGCCGATCTGGCGCACGGGCTGCTGCAGGATCGCCATGAAGGTCAGGAACTCGGCCAGCGTGCCGACCGACAGCACGCCCTCGATCACCCTCAGCCCCCCGATCCAGAGCACCAGTCCCATGGCTGCATAGTAGGCGAGGCTCATGGCGGCGCCGTTGCGGTAGCGCACGTCGATGCGCTTCATCGACATGGCCAGCGCGTCCGCCGAAGCCTGGTCGAACTTGGCGAGCTCGAAGGCCTGGGCGACGAACGCGCGCACTACCCGGATACCGCCGAGATTCTCTTCCATGATGCGGGTGAGCGCCGACAGCCGCTCCTGCAGCTCGCGCCACGTGCGCCGCAGCCACAAGCGCGAAACGGCGGCGCGCCAGGCCACGACCGGAACGAAGCTCAATGCCAGGACGCCGAGCAGCGCATCGAGGTGCACGACGTGGTAGCCACCGTATCCGACCAGGACCACCAGCGTGACGGTGCGGAACACGGCGTTCTCGAGAAAGCGGCGCACCCCCTCGACGTCCAGCATGCCGCGCGTGATGAGGTCGCCCGAGTGGACGTGATCGTGGTAGCTGAAGGAGAGCCGCTGCAGCTTATCGAAGTACGCCAGCCGCAGCTCGTAGCCGATGCGATGCCCGAGCGACTCGCCCAGGTAATTCTGGAACATCGTGAACACCCCGCGCAGGATTCCTGCGCCGAGCACCAGCAGCGCGGTGGTCCAGAGCGCCGCCACGGCGGCGTCGCGACCCGTGGCCCCGTGAGCGAGCAGACCCTGTGCGTGGTCGACCGCGTCGCCCAGGTAGCGGGGAATCAGCAATTGGAAGTTGGCCGCGACGATGGCGCAGACGACGCCCGCCGTCATGCTGGAGCGATGGCGGGCCGCCATGCGCAGGATGCGCAGGATCACGTTGACCGAGACCTCGCGCGCGGGCGCGGAGGCAGGCTTCGCGGCCGCAGCGTCGCCCGCTGTGTTGCCTTGGTCTGCGGTGGAATTACTCAAGCGCGAAGCCACTCGAAAATGCACGCACCAACCGTCATTCCCGCGAAAGCGGGAATCCAGTCGTAACGATCTCGCCGATCATCCCTGGACTCCCGCCTGCGCGGGAGAGACGACTCTCTCACACTCACTCACAGTTCGTGCAGATGCGAGACCGTGTGCTCCTCGGCCGTGACGAACTCCAGCAGCGCGGCCCTTCCGCTGTCCGTCACCTTGCGTGCCCGGTTGAAGGCTTCCGTGATCGCGCCCGGCTCGGTCACCCGCTCCGACCAGCCGCCGAGCGACTTCGCGATATCCGCATAGCCGCCGCCCAGATCGCGCGTGCGGAAGAGGTCGTGCGAAGTCTTCATGTGTCGCGTCTCCACCGCCATGCTGTTGTTGTTGAGCACGACGGTCAGGATCGGAATATCGGCGCGCACCGCGGTCTCGAAGTCCAGGCCGGTCATGCCGAAGGCCGCGTCGCCCATGAAGTTGACGCAGAACTTCTCCGGCGCGGCGAGCTTCGCGCCCATGATGAGGCCGAGCCCCGTGCCCAGTTGATGCGACTTTCCCCAGCCGATATACGTGCGCGGCCCGCCGGCGCGATAGGTCGGACACATCTGGTAGCGCGGGCTGCCCGAATCGTGCGTGACGATGGCCGTATCCGGGTCGACCACCGCCATGAAGTCGGTGATCACGCGGTAGGGATTGATGGGCGTGTCGTTCGACTGGAGCTTCGGCGACCAGTGCTCGAGCCAGCCGGCACGCAGCTTCTCGATCTCGGCGCGCACCGTCGCCCCATCGCGCGGCTTGCCCTTCGTGAGCTCCTTGCAGGCATCGATGAACTGGCGCAGCACCAGCTTCGCGTCGCCCAGCAAGGGATGATCGGCGTAGTAGGACTTGTTGTGGTCGATCGCATCGGCCGTGTTGTGGATGATGATCTTGCGCCCGGGAATGTTGGCGCACATGTTGTGCTTGGAAAGCGACGAGCCGACCGCGAACACGAGGTCCGCATTCTTGAGGAAGTGGAAAGCCGCATCGTTCATCGCCGCCTCGGCGCTGCCCAGCGCCAGCGCATGACGCTCCGGAAACGCGCTCTTGCCCGCAAGCGTGGAATAGACCGGCGCCTGCACCAGTTCCGCGAGCTCGACGAGCTCCTGCGTGGCGTCGGCGTAGAGCACGCCCTGGCCGGCCTGAATGACCGGGCGCTTGGCGTTCAGGAGCGCCTTGGCCGCGCTCAGGACGTCGTCCGGATTCGCCTGCGCTTTCGCAATCCGGACCGGGCGATAGCTTTCGGCCACCGCGGGATCGATCTGCGCATTGCCCACGTCGATCGGAACCTCCACCAGCGCGGGCCCGGGCCGCCCCGAGCGCATCTGCGTGAAGGCGCGCCGCAGCGTATCGCCCGCGCGCTCGGGCCGGTTGATCTGCTCGGCGAACTTGGTGACCGATTCGTAAGTCCGGATCGAGGAGAAGTTGGGAAAGACACGATCGCGCTCGAGCGGATGACCGAGCGGCAGCAGCAGCATCGGCACCGCGTCGGAAAATGCCGTGGAAACGCCGGCGAACGCGTTCTCCGCTCCCGGGCCGTACTGCATGGCGAACGCGCCCGCCGGGGCGCCGTTCTTCACCCGGCTCCAGCCGTCTGCGATACCGACGCCAACACGCTCCTGGCGGCAGATCACCGGCTTGATCCCGGCCGCGGCCGCCGCCTCGATGACGGGCGTAGTCGGAAATGACGGCAGGATATGGATGCCTTCACGCTTGAGAATCTCGGCAATCGCGTCGATCGTTCGCATCTTGGTTCTCCGGGTGAACGTGGTCCCGCTCCGTGCGCAAAGCGCACCGCTCGGCCACCACATGATTCCTGCGCCAGTGCGGCAAATGAGTTCATAATATTCGCAGATGTCCCGCGCTGCACGATGGAGAGATGGATGCCTGCAACGCAGCTCGTGTACGACCCTGTCGCCCCCTGCCTCACCGCGCCGCAGTCGAGCCGCCGCTCGCTCGATGCGCTCGCCGGCAAGGTGATCGGCTTCATCGACAACTCCAAGCCCAATTTCAACCTGCTGGTCGACGAGCTGGCGACGCTGCTGCCCGCCCGCTACGGCGTGGCGCGCGTCGTTCACCGCCGCAAGCGCAGCGCGTCGCAAGCGGCCTCCGAGACGATGCTGCAGGAGCTGGTCGAGCAGTGCGATGCGATCATCACCGGATCGGGCGATTGAGGCTCCTGCACGTCGTGGAGTATCCACGACAGCGTAGAGGCGGCGAAGCGCGGCAAGGTCGCGCTGACCGTTTGCTCGAATAGTTTCACCGGCCTGGGAAAGGCGCAGCAGAAGGCGCTCGGCGCTCCGGACCTGCCCATCGCGGTCGTTCCGCACCCGTTCGGCACCCGCAGCCGCGACGAGCTGCGCGAAATCGCCGCAGGCTGCGTCGACGAGATCGCCCGGCTGCTGTGTGAGTCCGAAGCGCAGGGGTCCGCCGCCAGTGCGCGCTGGAACGTGCCCGCGGCCCCGCGCGCGGGGCTCGTCGAAGCGCCCACGCGTTTCGACGAGCTCAACAAACTCTTCATGGCGCGGCGCTGGGGCGACGGTCTGCCGATCGTGCCGCCGACGCAGGAGGCGCTCGCGCGCATGCTGCGGCACACGCGCCGCGCGCCCGACGAGGTCGTTGCGGCGATTCCGCCGGGATTCGGCGCGGCCACGGTCGAGTACATCGCGGTCAACGCCGTCATGGCAGGCTGCCATCCGGAATATCTGCCGGTACTGATCGCGGCCGCCGAGGCGGTCGCCACACCCCAGTTCCACGCCCAAGCCATTCAGGCCACGACCAACCCGGCGGCCGTCTGGCTCATCGTGAACGGGCCGATCGCGAGATGGCTCGAGGTCAATTCGGGCAGCAACTGCCTCGGCCAGGGCACGTGGGCGAACGCGACGTTGGGACGGGGGCTGCGGCTCGTCCTGCAGAACATCGGACGCGCGTTGCCGGGCGACATGGATCGCGCGACGCAGGGTCAGCCCGGCAAGTACACTTTCTGCTGCGCGGAGAACGAGGACGCGAGCCCCTGGGAGCCGCTGCACGTGGAGCGCGGCTTCGGTCCCGACGCGAGCACCGTGACCGTGGTCGGCGCGCTCGGCACCTGGAGCATGAATATGACCGCCGCCGCAGCCGAGGACGTGCTCGCCATGATCGCGGACACGATGCAATACCCGGCGAGCAGCGACTACGTGTACGGCGGCGCGCCATTCGTCGTGCTGTCGCCGCAGCACGCGAACCTGTTCCATGCGGCCGGCTGGAGCAAGGCGGAGGTCAAGCGCCGCCTGTGGGAGCAGTCGAGGCTGCGGGCGGGACGGTCGCGCGGCAGCGAATTCCAGCGCACCTCGACCGGACGCCGCGACGAGCTGGGCGAGGTCGGAGCGGATACGATGCTTCCCATCTCGCAGCAGCCCGAAGACATCAGCATCGTGGTCGCCGGCGGCCCGGGCTCGCATTCGGTCTTCGTGCCGGTGTCGGCGCACACGCGCTCGGTCACGCGCGAAGTGGTATTGTCCGAGTAGATCGCAGCGCCTCGCTGCCGCGCAGGCGGAGTCCAGGATTTTCGCATCCGATGCTGGATTCCCGTTTTCACGGGAATGACCCTGTAACAGACCGCCGTGCCGTCACTCCCGCGCAAGCGGGAGTCCAGGATGATGCGACCAACCGTGGACTTTCGTTTCACGGCAATGACGATGCCTTGACCGCCTTCGGGCGGCGGTGAAGGCCAGGAGGAGTGAATCAATGCCGCAAGCTTTGGTCATCGGAGGCTCGCTGGGCGGATTGCTCGCGGCGAATCTCCTGCGCTCGATCGGCTGGCAGGTGCAGGTGTTCGAGCGCGTGAGCGACGATCTCGCCAGCCGCGGCGCCGGTATCGGCACGCACGAGGAGCTGCTCGAGATCATGCATCGCGTCGGCGTCGAGGTCGACGCCTCCATCGGCGTGCATCCCGAATCGCGCACCTGCGTGGACCGCAGCGGCAAGCGCCTGCACCGCATCCCGCGACCGCGCATCCTCAGCTCCTGGGGCCGGCTCTACCGCGCGCTCAAGGACGCGTTTCCCGCCGAAGACTATCACTTCGACAAGTCGCTCGCGTCCTTCACCGACGATGCGTCGGGCATAACAGCGCATTTCACCGACGGCACGGTCGCACGCGGCGATCTGATCGTCGGCGCCGACGGCATCCGCTCCACCGTGCGCGCGCAGATCCTGCCCGACGTGGAGCCGCAATACGCGGGTTACGTCGCCTGGCGAGGGCTGGTTCCCGAGGCAGCCCTGCCCGCGGAGCTGCACGAAGAAATCTTCATGCACAACGTCGTCTGCTATCCCGACGGCGACGCGATGACGGCCTATCCCGTGCCGGGCCCGAACAACGATGTGCGCCCCGGGCATCGCTCGTACAACTGGGTCTGGTATCACCCGGTAGACGCCCAGGAACTGGCGAATCTCTGCACCGACGCGACCGGCTTCTGCCACGGCACGGCCATCGCGCCGGCGCTGATCCGGCCGCAGGCGATCGCCGCCATGGTCGCGGCTGCCTGCAAGGCCCTTGCGCCGCAGTGTGTCCAGGTGATCGAGCTCACCACGCAGCCGTTCTTCCAGGCGATCATCGATCTCGAATCGCCGCGCATCGTGGGCGGGCGCGCCGCGATCCTGGGCGACGCCGCGTTCGTCGCCCGGCCGCACGTCGGCATGGGCGTCACGAAGGCGGCGCTGGATGCGGAGTGCCTTGCCGATGCGCTGGTCGAATCGACCGACATCGATACCGCCCTCGCGCGCTACAACGAACGCCAGCAAGCCTTCGGTGCGCGCGTGATCGCACGCGCGCGGCGGGTCGGCGCGCATCTCGGCGCACAAGCCACCAAGCCGCCGCAGACATGGACCGAGCTGGAACGCCACCACGATCCGGTCTTCATGATGCACGAGACCGGCCGGCGGCTGCGCGACATTCCGGAGCTGATGGCGCTCGTGGACGCGAACCGGACGAGGCGCGCATCGACAGGAGTACAGGCATGATCACGCTGGCGTCGAGTCGTGTTCCGCGCAAGCGACAGCGCGGAGTTCGGAGGTGGACCGTTCCCGCGTTGGTACTGGCCGCAGCGCAACCTGCACTCGCCCAGACGGAAGCCAGCGCCTATCCCAACCGGGTGGTGACGCTGATCGTTCCGTTCTCACCGGGCGCCAGCACCGACATCGTCGCGCGCCTGATCGCGCAGAAGCTCACGGCAGCCTGGGGACAGACGGTTGTGGTCGAAAACCGCCCGGGCGCGAGCGGCGCGATCGGCTTGAGCGCGATCGCTCGCTCGGCGGCGGACGGCCATACGCTCGGCATGATGATCGTAAGCCATGCCACCAACGCCGCGCTGCTCGGCAACAAGGCGCCAATCGACCTGGTGAAGGATTTTGCCCACATCGGTCAGGTGGTATCGCAGCCGTATCTGCTCGTGATCAACCCAAGCCTGCCGGTCCGCTCCGTGCCCGAGCTGATCGCGCTCGCGAAATCCAGGCCGGGCGCCGTGACCTACGGTTCCTCCGGCGTGGGCAGCGTGCTTCATCTCGCCGGCGAGCTGCTCGCCGCGCAGACACGGATTCGCATTACGCACGTGCCGTACAAGGGTGCCGCACCCGCGCTTTCGGACGTCGCCGGCGGCCATATCGCCATGCTGTTCACGAGCCGCATGTCGGCACAGCCGCTGCTCGCAGCAGGCAAGGTGCGCGCGCTCGCAGTGACCTCGACCGAGCGCGCCGCCGGCGCGCCCGAGATCCCGACCCTGCAGGAAGCAGCCAAGCTCGCCTCGTACGAAGTGAACGGATGGTATGGCGTCTGCGCCGCTGCGGGCACGCCGCCCGCGCTGGTCGAGCGGCTCAATCGGGACATCAACCGCGTGCTCGGCATGCCCGAAGTGCGCGAGCGGATGACGGCCGCAGGCACATTGCCGGCCGGCGGCACTCCCGCCCAATTCGCGCAGCTCGTTCGCTCGGAAGTCGAGAAATGGAGCCGCATCATTCGGCAGGCGGGGCTGTCGACCGGATCGAGCTGAGCGCGCCGGACGATCCGGCCGAGCTCGAAGCTTTCAGTCCACGAGTCTGCTGCCGATGGCAGCCTGACTCGAACCCGGAGTTCTCCGAGGAACCGGGGCGATCCAGTTCCTTTCTCTAGCAAAACTGGATGATTCGTAAGGTCGGCAAGCGAATGTCAGCGCGTGGGTCCTGCACTATGGAGGCGGCTTTGCAACCGTCCGGAGAGGCAGCCGGCGGCTGGGCAAATCCGGCGATCAGTCGTTGTGTGGAGCCTTCCTTCACCAGATAAATACCTGCGGTCCCTATATCGGTTAAGGTCCGCCCAGTACGCGATGCATACAGCCAACCTGCGCGGGTAAGCACCCATCCGAACGTGAGCCGTAGCGAAGGAGCGTACCTGATGGTATCTGTTTGTACTTTCCCATCTGGATAGAGTAACCAGACCTTAGTTCCCGGGAATGTCCTCAAGTGATCGCTTTCGCGGCGCTCAATCACATAAGCATGCGCGAATTCTGAGTACCTGATTCTTCGCTTCTCCTCGGCGGAGGCACTGAAAAGGGGCCAGGCTCGAATTTTTTCGGATTTTTCGTGCGAGCTTCCCAAGTTACCCTTCGTTTAAGCCCACCAACGACCGGGTAACCACCGCCAGCACCAACCAACGCCTAGAACCATCGCGCTATTCTCATTTGTCTCCATCCCTTGTCATGATGCCGGCGATCGAACTCAGCTTCGATTCCACGATCATGCCTCGCCAACCTCGCGTTCATCTTCCTGGCGTCCCGCTGCACATAGTCCAGCGCGGCCACAACCGCGAACCGTGTTTCTTCTTCGAAAGAGATTACCACTGCTATCTTCACTGGCTAAACGAGGCTCTGATCGCTACCGCGACCACGCTTCACGCCTACGTCCTTATGACCAACCACGTGCACCTGCTGCTCACCCCCAGTGATGCCCACGCCATACCCGAGCTCGTCATCTCTCTTGGCAGGCGCTACGTCCAGTACATCAATCGTTCCTATCGGCGCACCGGCACCCTCTGGGATAGCCGTTACAAGTCCTCGATCGTCCAAACCGAAACGTACTTCATCGCATGCCAGCGCTACATCGAACTCAATCCAGTGCGCGCAGCGATGGTCGAGGACCCCGCACACTACCGCTGGAGCAGCTATCGACATCACGCGTTCGGTCAACCGAATCCTTTGCTTTCTCCTCGATCCGAGTACTTGGCGCTGGGTCTCAAAGCCGAAGCGCGGCGAGAGGCTTATCGCGAATTGTTTCGCCAGGCACTCGACCAGAACGTCATTGCTGACATCCGCATCGCCCTGGACCAAGGCCAACCCCTCGGCGACGCTCGCCTCTATGACATGATCGAACGAGCAACTGGGCGGCGGCGTGAAGCCCGGCCGCGTGGCCGACCGCGCAAGCGTCAACCCGAAGTCGGTACGGCTGCGGACGCACAAAAGCCAACTTCTCCTTTGGGCCTTGTGCATGGCCGTCCAGACATTGGCCCACTATAGTTGCAGTCACTACGCAAAAATGCGAGCCTGGCCCCTTTTCGACAAGCGAGGAGACTGCTATGGATACGAACGCTCAGGCAACCTCGACCGGAGAAGCCGCCAGCCCGGCACCACAGGAGCCGATACGGCTCCTCAAGTCTTTCGTCGCTGCGACGCCGTTTTCCCCGGGGCGGCGCCCCTTTTTCAAGTACCGCGATCTCGGCCTGGAAGGCGCAAGCGGCGGGCGCATGCGCGCTTACCATTCCATGGCCATCGCCGGCATGCTGGAGCCGACTGGCTGGCACTACCACACGTGCGAGATGCAGTTCGTCTACGTCCTCAAGGGAACGATCGTGCTCGAGTTCGAGGACGGCACGGTCGGAACGTTCGGTGCGGGCGACTCGCTCTTCGTGCCGGGCGGCGTGCGGCACAACGAGGTGTATGCCTCCGAGGACAAGGAGACGCTGGAAGTCTCGGTGCCGGGCAAGATCGGTACGGTGAACGTGGAGCGGCCCGCCCATCTGCCTCCCGCGCTGCGGCCCGTCAGCAACAGCGCAGCTTGAGCGGAGGGCACTGGCGCAGTTCGATCGCCGTCCGATCGCGCCATGCGTGCAGCCTTCAATAGAGGCAGCAAGCTTGGTGCAGAGAGCCTATGTCCCGCGGTCGCTCACTTCTCCTGCCTGACCGGCATGGATGCGCCGCACGGTCTGGATGGTGTCCGCCTCGTCGGCCCGCTTGTCCGGGCGGTAGGTTTTGACGCGCGCGAAGCGCAATGCCAGCCCGCCCGGGTACTGGCTGCTTTCCTGGATTTCGTTGAACGCCACTTCCACCACGATCTCGGGTCGCACGTACACGGTGTAGGCGTCTCGGCTCGCTTCACGGCTCAGGAACTCGCGCGTCTGCCACGCGAGCATTTCGTCGGTCAATCCCTTGAACGTCTTCCCCAGCATGACGAAGCCGCCGTGCTGCGGATCGCGCGCGCCCAGGTGCAGGTTCGATAGCCACCCTTGGCGGCGGCCGTTGCCCCATTCGGCCGCGAGCACCACCAGGTCCAGCGTGTTCGGGCGCTTGATCTTGAGCCAGCCCGCGCCGGGCCTTCCCGCCTCGTACGGCTGGTCGAGCGCCTTGGCCATGACGCCTTCATGCCGGTGCGCGAGCGCATCATCGAAGAAGCGCGCGGCTTGCTCGCGATCGCTGGTGACGATGCGCGGCACGATCAAATCCTCCGGCAGCGCGCGCTGCAACGCTTCGAAGCGCCCCGCGGCGGCATGGTCCATCAGGACGTCGGCATCGCACAGCAAGCAGTCGAAGAAATACACGGAAAGCGGCACCCCGCGCCGCATCGCTTCGACCTCGAGCCTGCGGCCGAAGCGGCGCATGGTGGTCTGGAACGCGTGCGGCGTTCCGTCCGCCTTGAGCGCGATCGCCTCGCCATCGAGGATCAGCGCTGCCGCGTGCAGGCCGCGCACGGCCTCGACGATCTCGGGCACGCGATCGGTCACGTCGTTGAGGTTGCGCGTATAGATGCGCACCTCCGATCCGGACTTGTGCGCCTGCACGCGTGCGCCATCGAGCTTCCACTCGAAGGCCGCCGTGCCGAGCCGCTGCAATGCCTCGTCGGTGTCCTGCGCGGGCTGCGACAGCATCGGCAGGACCGGCCGCATGAGGCGGATGGAAAAGCGCTCCAACCCGGCCGCGCCTTCCGTCAGCGCGACGTGCGCCACTTCTTGCATGCCGCCAGCGAACATCGCGGCTCTGCGCACCGAGGCCGCGGGCAGGTCTGCCGCAGCCGCGACCGCATCGGCCATGATCCCTTTCAGCGCGCCCTGGCGCAGCTCGCCGACGACCAGCCGGGCGAGAAAATCGCGCTCCGGCGCGGTCGCGCGTGCGAACAGTGCGCTCAAGGATTGCGCGCGCGTCGTCGCGGAGCCTTTGCCGCTCGCCGATGCGAGCTCGGCAAAGGCGGCATCCACGTCCGGCAGGGTCAAAGCCGGTTCCGACGGCGCGCTGCCCGGTTCGAGATCGCGCAGCGCGGCGTAGGCGATGCCCAGCCTGCCCTGCCGCGTCTCGCCGCTGAGGAAAGCGATCGCAATCGGGATCTCGTCCGGTGCGAGCGTGCGCAGAAAGGCGGCCAGCGCGCGGATCTTCGCCAGGCGGCTCGAGGTCGCGGCCACCTCGCGCGATGTCGCGACAAGCTCGGCGAACAGCGCCATGCGCCCCCTTGCGCCCGAACGTCCGATCGACGCCAGCCGCTATGCCACTCGGATCACGACCTTGCCGAAGTGCTTGGCGCTTTCCAGGTACTCGTAGGCGGCGCGGGCCTCGGTGAAGTCGAACACGCGGTCGATCACCGGCTCGAGCTTCGCCACCTCGATCGCCCGGTTCATGTCCTCGAACATGTCGCGGCTGCCGACCTGGATGCCGCACATCGAAGCGCGCTTGACGAACAGCGCCCCGGGATCGATGGTCCCCTTGCCGGCCAGATTGCCCACCGCGCTGATGTGACCGCAATAGCGGATGGCGGCGATCGACCTGGCGAGCGAACCCGGACCGCCGACCTCGACTACGAGGTCCGCTCCCCGGCCCCCGGTGAGCTCGCACACGCGCGCATCCCAGTCGGGCGTGGCCTGGTAGTCGATGACCTCGCTCACGCCGAGCGCGTGCAGGCGTGCCACCTTGGCCGCCGATCCCGTGGTTGCGATCACGCGCGCCCCGGCCATCAATCCGAACTGGGCGGCGAACAACGACACCCCGCCGCTGCCGAGCGTCACCAGAGTCTGGCCTGCACGCAAGCCGCCGCGCTCAAACACAGCGTTCCAGGCAGTAACCGCCGCGCACGGCAAGGTCGCCGCCTGCTCGAAGCTCAGGTGCGACGGCACGCGCACCAGCCCTTCTTCGTTCAACACGATCTGCTCGGCCAGCACACCGTCGCTCGGCCCGCCGAGCGCCGAGGGCATGTACTCGGGCTGCAGATTGCCGCCCAGCCAGCGCTGCACGAAGATCGGCGCCACCCGATCGCCGACCTGCCAGCGGGTGACGCCTCGGCCCACCGCGACCGCCTCCCCCGCACCGTCGGAAAGGGGGATGGCGCCCGGTTTGAGGCCGACGCGGGAATACGTGCCGGAAACGATGTTGAGATCGCGGTGATTGAGCGAGCACGCGCGCACGCGCACGACGACTTCGCGATCTCCCGGTCGCGGTTCCGGCACGTCGACCCGTTCCAATGCGTCGAGGCTGCCGAGCGCGCCGAGCCGATAGCGCCACATCGCGCATCTCCTTGTGGTTGCGATTCCCCGTCGTCCGACGACGGTCCAGCGATTATGCGCCCGAGAAAATTTCCCCGAACATAGCCCGATGACGACAAGAGCGGCTGCATGCCGCGAGCGAAGGTGCGGCCCAGCCGGGGGAGCGCGCGGCCGCGTGCGTCCGTTCCTCAGTCGATCCTGAGATTGGCCGCCTTGATGACCTTCGCGTACATGACGATCTCCGACTTGATCATCGCAGCGAACGCCTCGGGGGTGAGGATCAGCGGAGTGGTCCCCATGCTGGCGAGCTTCTCCCGGGTGCTCGGCATGGCGAGCAGCGCGCCGATTTCCGCGGACAGTTTGTCGACGATCGCCTTCGGCGTGCCGGCGGGTGCGACCACTCCGTTCCAGGTCACGATGTCGAAACCGGGCAGTCCGGCTTCGGCGAATGTCGGCGTCTGCGGCAAGGCGTTCACGCGGCTCCTGCCCGACACCGCGATGGCCTTGAGCTTGCCGCTTTGCACGTGGCCGATGATGTTGATCGGCACCGAGTAGAACATCTGCACGTGGCCGCCGATCAGATCGATGGTCGCCGGCCCTCCGCCCTTGTAAGGAATGTGCTGCGTCTTCACGCCGGCGAGCACATTGAACATCTCGCCGGAGATATGCGTCGGCCCGCCGGCACCGGACGACGCGAAGTTGAGCTGGCCCGGCTTGGCCTTGGCCAGGGCGATGAGCTCCTGGACCGTGTTGGCAGGCACCCCCGGATTGAGCACCAGCACCTGGGGGCTGACGCCGATCCCTGCGACCGGCGCGAAATCCTTGACCGGGTCGTAGGGCGTCTTCATCAGCATCGGCAAGATGGAGTGGGTGCTCGGCGTGAGCAGGATGGTGTAGCCATCGGGCGGCGACTTCGCCAGCAACTCGGTGCCGATCACGGTGTTGCCACCGGGGCGGTTGTCGACGATCACGTTCTGGCCCCAGCGTTCGGTGAGGTGCCGACCCACCAGCCGGGCATTCACCGTCGTGCTGCCGCCGGGGGCGTAGGGCGTGATGAAGCGGATCGGCCGGTTCGGATAGCTCTGTTGCGCCTGGGCGACGCTGCACAGGACCCCCAACGACGCTGCAGCCAGGATCGGAACGACTCCTTTGAATGGTGTTCGCATGACCTCCTCCTGGTTCTCGAATCCGCGCCGGCCTTTCGTGCCTGGTGCGCGAGGCTATATTGCCACCGCTTCCAGTCTGGCGAGCGAAGCCCACTTCCTGGACTGCGCTCCTCGAGCATTGCCGCCTGCGCGGGAAATGAAGGGTCAGTGAGCCGTCATTCCCGCGCAGGCGGGAATCCAGAGGTTTGAATCTCAATCGTTCTGGATTCCCGTTTTCACGGGAATGACGTCTCCAACCCGGCATTGGAGGCAGCGCGCTGCAAGCGTTCGATTACACTATCGGCCTCCCGCCTCGAAGACCTCACCCCCGATGGATCACGCACCCGACAATGCCCCGCTGCTGTTCACCCCGATCAGGCTGCGCTCGATCGTGGCGCGCAATCGCATCGTCTGCTCGCCGATGTGCCAGTACGTCTCGGAAGACGGCGGCCCGACCGACTGGCAGCTGGTGAACTTCGGCCGCTTCGCGATGAGCGGCACCGGCATCGTCTTCGGCGAGGAAACGGCGGTGGAAGCGCGCGGCCGCAAGACCCACCACTGCGCCGGCCTCTACAAGGACAGCCACATCCCCGCCTACCGGCGCATCAACGAGTTCATCAAGTCGCTCGGCTCGGTGCCGGCCATCCAGCTTGGCCATTGCGGCCGGCGTGCTTCGGCGCATGGCCCGCTGAAGGATCGAGCGCCCCTTAACGCGACGGACGCCCACCAGGGACTGAAGCCGTGGCAAGGGCTTGCCCCCAGCCCGCTCTCCCCGAAAGCCCGGGCCGCCCCGTTCCGCGCGAAATGGATCGCTCCGACATTCGCGAGAACCTCGCCGCCTGGGGCGAAGCGGCGCAACGCGCGCTCGATGCCGGCTACGAAATCTGCGAGATCCACGGCGCGCATGGCTATCTCATCCACCAGTTCCTGTCGCCGGTATCGAACAAGCGCACCGACGGCTATGGCGGCGGTCTCGAAGGCCGCATGCGTTTCGCGCTCGAAGTGGTCGACGCGGTGCGTAGCGTGTGGCCCGCGGACAAGCCGCTGTTCTTCCGCACCTCGGCGGTCGAAGGCGCAGGCGGCGAATGGGGTATCGACGACACGCTCGCCCTCGCGCGCGAGTTGAAGACGCACGGCGTCGACGTGGTCGACTGCTCGTCGGGCGGCATCACGGGCGACGGACCGATGCCGGCGATTCCGCGCGTGCCCGGCTTCCAGGCGGGCTATGCTCGCGAGATCAAGCGCGACATCGGCATCCCGACCATGGCGGTCGGCCTGATCACCGAACCGGCGCACGCCGAATCCATGCTGCGCGACGGACATGCCGATCTCATCGCGCTCGCGCGCGAGCTCATGGACAACCCGAACTGGCCGCTGCAGGCCGCGCGCGCGCTCGGCTATGGCGATTCCTACGACCTCGTTCATGCCCGTGAAGCACAGCGGCTGCGGCTGCGCGAGCGGCACCGCGTGGACTACACGCCCGGGAGCGAGGTCCGGATCCCGTTCGGTCCGCGCGAACAAGTCCCCTACTCCTGGTCGACCTTGAGCGTCATGGACCGGGATGGCGGCTGATGCCCGCCGCGCACTCGACCGCGTTACGCACCGAATAAAGGAGCACGTCATGAAAGCAGTCGTATGCAAGGCCTGGGGGCCGCCGGAGTCGCTGGTGATCGAGGACCGTCCTGCGCTTCAAGCCGGTGCCGGCCAGGTCGTGTTGCGGGTGAAGGCGGCGAGCGTCAAGTTCTCCGATACGCTGCTCATCCAGAACAAGTACCAGACCCAGCCGGAGCTGCCCTTCATTCCGGGCGGCGAGGTCACGGGAATCGTCTCCTCGGTCGGACCCGGAATCGAAAGCTGGAAGGTGGGCGATCGCGTCAACGCCCAGACCACCTACGGCGGCTATGCCGAGGAAGTGGTGGCCGAAGCCGATCGTATGACTGCGATTCCGGACTCGATCGAATTCGCGGCCGCAACCGGCCTGTCGTCGACCTACGGCACCGCCTATTACGCGCTGGTCGATCGCGGTCGTCTGCGCGCCGGCGAAACGCTGCTGGTGCTCGGCGCGG
This sequence comes from Betaproteobacteria bacterium, assembly GCA_009377585.1. Lineage (NCBI taxonomy): Bacteria > Pseudomonadati > Pseudomonadota > Betaproteobacteria > Betaproteobacteria bacterium. The sequence goes on along the minus strand of WHTS01000027.1, from coordinate 43,379 downwards.
CCGGCGGCGTGGGCCTGGCGTCGGTCGAGGTCGGAAAGGTCGTGGGCGCCAAGGTGATCGCGTGCGCGTCGAGCGAGGAGAAGCTCGCGGTTTGCCGCACCAAGGGCGCGGACGAGACGATCAATTACGCCACCGAGGATATGCGCGCGCGGGTAAAGGCGATCACCAAGGGCAACGGCGTCGACGTGATCGTCGACCCGGTCGGCGGCACCTACTCGGAGGCTGCGTTGCGCGACATGGCCTGGGGCGGGCGTCACCTGGTGATCGGATTCACCGCCGGCGACATCCCCAAGATCCCGCTCAACCTGCCGCTCATCAAGGGCTGCGAGATCGTCGGTGTGTGGATCGGCGCATTTGCCAAGCGCGAGCCCGCGAAGCACCGCACGAACGCGCAGACGTTGTGGCAATGGATGGCGCAGGGAAAGATCAAGCCGTACATCTCGGCGACCTACCCGCTCGAGCGCGTCGCCGATGCGCTCAATGCGCTCACCGAGCGCAAGGTAGCAGGCAAGGTCGTGCTGACGCCCGAGGCGTAACGGGGCGATCACCGCGTCGATGACAACCATCCGGGAAGCATCGAGTGGTCTGGACCCCCGCGTTCGCGGGGGTGACGGGTTGGCGTCATTCCCGCGCAAGCGGGAATCCAGATACATGACATCCAATGTCGCCATTCCCGGTACAACGGAAATGCAGGAAGCCTAACAGCCGGTTTGCGCTTCCGCCGAATCGCAATTTCCAAGTAACAGTCTTCCGGTCATTCGAGGCAACTTCATGCAAGCCACCCAAGCTCTCGCCCGGTTCGTCGCAGAGACGCGATACGACGATCTGCCGCCCAGCCTGATCGCCGAGTGCAAGATCGCGCTGCTGGATGCGCTCGCCGCCGCATTCGTCGGCTCGTCGCTGCCGTGGGCGCGGCGGGTGGTGGAGATGGTGCACGAGCTGGGCGGCGCCCCACAGGTCTCGGTCGTCAATCAGCCGTGGCAGACGGACGTATCGCGTGCCGCGCTTGCCAACGGCGCGATGATCGGCGCGTTCGAATGCGAGCCGCTGACCGGCTCGCATGCATCCGGCACGGTGCTGCCCGCCGCGCTCGCCATCAGCCAGCGCGACCATCGCAACGGCAAGGATTTCCTGCTCGCCTTAGCGCTCGGCTTCGAGCTCTCGGGGCGATTGAACCGGACCGCCGTCGGATTGGAGTCCACGCGCGGCTTCCACAACCCCGGCGTGCAGGGTCCGTTCGGCGCCGCCGCCGCGGTCGGGAAACTGTTCGGCTTCGACGCCGAGACGCTTGCGAGCGCCCTGGGACTCGCCGGCTCCTGCGCCGCGGGCCTGCTCGAATTCGCCTGGGCCGGCGACGATACCAAGCGCATTCACCTGGGCCGCGCCAGCTCGATGGGCCTGGAGAGCGCGCTGCTCGCGCAGAAAGGGCTGCACGGTCCCGTGACCGTAATCGAAGGCCGCTACGGCTACTTCAATGCCTTCTCCGAGCCGACCGACATCGCGAAGCTCACCGACGCGCTGGGAAGCAAGTGGATCATCCAGCCCGCGTCGCACAAGGCCTACGCCACTCACGTGACGCACCAGGCCGTGGTGCAGGCGATCCAGGACATGAAGCGCGAGGTTGGCATCGACCCCAGGACCATCACACACGTGCGCATCCGAGGTGCCCACCGCATCCTGGAAGACCGGCATTGCGTGCGCGACCCGAAGACGGTGATGGGCGGACAGTACAGCCTGCCGTTCACGGCCGCGGTGGCGCTCACGCGCGACATGTCCAACCCGCTCGTGTACGACCAGGCCGCGATCCAGGATTCGCTGGTAAGAAATCTGGCCGCGAACATGGAGCTGGTCGTCGACAAGAGCCTGCACGATCTGTTTCCAGCCGAGGTGACGATCGCGTGCGGCAGCAAGACCTTCACCAAGCTCACTTCCGCGCACAAGGGCTCGCCTCACAACCCGCTCACCTGGGAAGACGCGTGCGAGAAGTTCAGCCGCTATACGCGCGGAATCATCGGCGCGCAGCAGGCGCAGGCAATCATGGAGGCGGTCGCCGGCCTGGAGAGGCAGGACGACATGGGCCGAATCGCCGCGCTGACGGCCAAAGCATGAAACCACCGGACCCGCAGTTCGCGCCGAGCGAGTCCGATTCCATGCCGTTGAGGCGGCCGGTTTGAGGCGCGCAGGCCGGGATCACTCTTCGATCTTGATCCCGGCCGTCTTGATGATGTTCGCGCTCTGCGCGTAGTCGGCCTTCATCTGCGCCGCCATCTTCTCCGGACCGGTCGGATACGGTTCCATGCCGGAGTTGATCAGCCGTTCCCGGATGTCGGGCATGGCGACGATGCGCGCGACCTCGACCGAGAGCTTGTCGATGATCGGTTTCGGCGTGCCGGCCGGGGCGACGATGCCCTGCCAGTTCTTCGGATCGTAGCCCGGCAATCCGGCTTCCGCATACGTCGGCAGGTCCGGCAGCGCCGCCGTGCGCTTTTCGCCGGTGATCGCCAGACCCTTGAGCCGGCCGCCCTTGATATGCGGGATGACGTTGATGGCGTTGGAGAAGGAAGCTTGCACGCTGCCGCCCATGAGCTCCACGATGCCCTGCTGTCCGCCCTTGTAGGGGATGTGCTGCATCTTCACCCCCGCCATGATGTTGAACAGCTCGCCCATCAGGTGCTGCGAGCTTCCGCTCGAAACGGATGCGACGTTGAGCTGCCCCGGCCGCGCCTTGGCATAGGCGATGAACTCCTGCAGGTTGGTCACCGGCAGCTTGGGATTCACCACCAGGATGTAGTTGGTCTTCGCGATGATGGTGACCGGCGCGAAGTCGCGAAAAACGTCATACGGCGGCTTGCCGAGCAGGGCGAGCACGACCTGGCTGTTGCCCGCGAGCAGGATCGTGTAGCCGTCGGGCGCGGCCTTCGCCACGGCGTCGGCCCCGATGATGGTGTTGCCTCCGGGCCGGTTGTCGATGATCACCGGCCGGCCCCACGCCTCGGTGAATTTCTCTCCGATGAGACGCGACAATGCCGTTGTACTTCCACCGGGCGGATACGGCGTCACCCAGCGAATCGGCTTGTGCGGATAGTCCTGAGCCGCGAGCGTCCCGGAAAACATCGACAGCACGGCGACGATCGCGATGCCGGTCAGGCTGGCGCGAGACCACATTGTGAAGCCCTCCTCAGGGTATGTCTGCATGCACGTGCGCAACCATACGAAGCGCGAGATGCATCATGCCAGAACGGCTCAGCGGTGGCGACGCCACCGCTGCCGCGCATGCGTGAGAACTGGTACAGTCGTCCTGCGACAGCGCCCGCCGCCGTCCGCGTATGCTGCGAACCAGCGGCGTACCGGGCGAAGCCGACGCATACACCAGGATGCGAAGTACGTGCGCTGCATCGATGATAGCCACCACGACGGAGGACTGATGAGCACAACGGGTATGTCCAGATCGCTCGGAATCGCGCAGGCGGTCTTTATTGCCGCGATGGCTGCAGGCAGCAATGGCCTTCAGGCAGCGCAAGCCGAATTTCCGACTCGCCCCGTGCGGCTCGTCAATCCTTACACACCGGGAGGTTCCGTCGACCTGGTCGGGCGCGCGCTCGCGCAAGGACTGACCGAGATCTGGGGCCAGCAGGTCATCGTCGATAACCGCCCCGGCGCCGGCACGACCATCGGCACCGAGCTCGTGGCGCGGGCGGAGCCCGACGGCTACACCATGCTCATCAACAGCGCGGCCATCGCCATCATGCCGAGCATCTACAAGAACCTGCGTTTCGATCCGGTACGCGATCTGACCCCGATCGCGATCACGGCCGTCAGTCCGTTCATGATGGTCGTCAACCCCGGATTCCCAGCCAAGTCCGTGCAGGACGTCATCAATCTCGCCAGGAAGGAATCGGGAAAGATTCCGGCCGCCTCTTCGGGTGCCGGCAGCACGAACCATCTGACCCTCGAGATGTTCAAGTCGATGGCAAAGATCGATCTGCTGCATGTGCCCTATAAAGGCGGCAATCCCGCGATCGCAGGCCTGATGGGCGGGCAGACGAAGCTCCACTTCAACACGCCGGGGACGCTGTTGGGACACGTGAAAGCGGGAAAACTGCGCGCCATCGCCATGACGAGCGCCAAGCGGGTCGATTTCATGCCCGATCTGCCGACTGTGGCAGAGTCCGGCGTGCCCGGATTCGAAGCGAATGTCTGGTATATCGTGGCCGGACCGAGAAAGCTCCCAGCCAACGTCGTGCAGCGCTGGAGCGATACGATCAACCAACAGATGAAGACGCCCCGGGCCCAGGAGCATCTCCGTCGCACCTATATGACCAACTTCCCCAATACACCGTCGGACGCCGCCGCCTACTACAAGCGCGAGGTCGAGCGTTGGGGGGCAGCCGTCAAGGCTGCAGGCATCGAAGCGCAATAACCCTGCGCAAACGAAGCAACGCCGGCGCGCAAGCGGGGCAGGACAAGCGGGGCGACAAGCGGGGCGGGAGTGTGCTCCGCTGCGCCCGGGGTGTATCCTTATAGGGTGCTTTCGCTGCCTGGGCCACGATGCGGACGGCGCCTTGGCGAGCGAACAGCAGACCGCGTCCGGGTCGCACCGGCGTAACGCGGATCAGTCAAAAGCACCAGTTCACACGAGGAGCCTACCATGGCCGGTTATCCGAAGATCATCCATACCGAAGAAGGCATGCGCGACGGCTTGCAGATCGAGGACAGGGACATTCCTGTCGCTGCGAAGATTCGTCTGCTCAACGCCTTGTCTCTTACCGGGCTGCAGGAAATCAACGTCGGCTCCTTCGTGAGCCCGAAGTACACGCCGCAGATGGCCTGCGTCGACGAGCTGATCTCCGGCTTCGAGCCGCAGCCGGGCGTGAAGTACACCTACACGGCGCTCAACGACAAGGGCGTGGAGCGCGCCAAGGCCTACACCCCGCCGCTCAGCCCGCGCGTCAGCGAGTTGTCGACGCGCGTGGACATGTGCGACGCGTTCGCCCAGCGCAACACCAACCGCACGCAGGCGCAGCAGATCGCTGTCTGGCCGAAGACGATTGCCAAGGCGGTGGAGAAAGGCGTCACCGAAGGCGGCATGTCGATCAGCAACGTCTGGGGCTCCAACTGGATCGGCCAGGCGCCCTTCGAGCAGCACATGCTGATGTTCGATCGCATGTACCGCATGTGGGAGGACGCCGGCATTCCCGTGACCAAGGTCGGCATGGCGGACGCGACCGGCTGGAACATGCCGCACGAGGTCGAACGCACCCTCGTGGGCCTGAAAGAGCGCTATCCGACCATCAAGGACTTCAACCTGCACCTGCACAACGCGCGCGGCGTGGCGCTCGCCTCGATTTATGCCGCGCTCAAAGTGCTCGACGGAGCCGACACGCTGCGCCTGCAGACCTCCATCGGCGGCATGGCGGGGTGTCCGTATTGCGGCATGGGCCGCGCGGCCATGATGATCGCGACCGAAGACCTGATGCACATGCTGCAGGAGATGGGCATCTACACCGGCGTCGATCTCTACAAGCTGATCGAGTGCGTCTGGCTTGCCGAGGAGATCGTGGGCCATCAGCTGTTCGGCTTCACCTCCAAGGCCGGTCCGCGCCCGCACTACGACAAGCTCTACGCGATGGACATGCCGCACATCGAGACGCTGGAGCAGGCGAAGCACTTCATCCTCGGCAAGAAGGCCTACGAGGGCGCGCACTCGCCCTGGAACGAGCCGATCACCAGCTGGCAGCGTCCCGAAGCGCCCGGCTACAAGGAGAAGCTCGCCAAACAGGGCGAGAAGCCCGAGTCGATCCCGGGCGTGCAGCCCAAGCTGGTCGCACGCTGAGGCGATAGGCGCGCGCAAGCGTGGCGCGCTCCGGCCGGGCGAGGCATCTCGCCCGGCCGATGTAGTCAAGCATCTTTGCCTTGGCCGTCCGCGCGTTTGCTCGGACGGCCCGCCCCTGCAACGAATCCAGTGCATGCCGCACGCAAGCGGCGTCAAGATAGCTCATGGTCATACGATTCAAGACAGTCCTGCTCGCGCTCGCCGCAGCCGGAAGCGCAATCGCCGCGGGCGGCGCAGCCGCACAGGCGAAGAGCGATTTCCCGAGTCACCCCGTGCGCCTGGTGAACCCCTATGCGCCCGGCGGCTCGGTCGACCTGGTGGGGCGCGCGGTTGCCGCCGGCATCACCGAGATCTGGAGCCAGCAGGTGATTGTGGACAATCGTCCGGGCGCCGGCACCTCCATCGGCACCGAGCTCGTCGCCCGCGCGCAGCCCGACGGTTACACCATGCTGTGCAACAGCTCGGCCATCGCCATCATGCCGAGCATGTACAAGAACCTGCGTTTCGACCCCATGCGCGACCTGCAGCCGATCGTGCAGATTGCAGCCAGCGAGCAGCTGCTGGCGGTGCATCCCGGGCTGCCGGCGAAGAACGTGAAGGAACTGATCGCTCTCGCAAAGAGCAAGCCGGGCGAGATCACCGCCGCTGCCTCCGGCATCGGCAGCTCGACGCACCTCAACATGGAGCTCTTCAAGACCATGGCGGGCGTCGACATCCTGATCGTGCCGTACAAAGGCGGAGGCCCCGCCATCACCGATCTGATCGGCGGTCAGGTGAAGGTGTTTTTCAATTCGGCCAACGCCTTCCTGCCCCTCATGAAGGCGGGCCGCGTGCGCGTGCTGGCGACTACGGGAGCGAAGCGTGCCCAGTATGCGCCCGACATTCCCACCGTCGCCGAAGCCGGCGTGCCGGGCTACGAATCGTCCAACTGGTTCGGAATCTACGGCCCGAAGAGCATGCCGCCCGCGCTGGCGCAAAAGTGGAACCAGGCGGTCAACCAGTACCTGCGCACGCCGCAGGCGAAATCGCACTTCGGCAAGAGCTACCTGCGCATCGTCGGCGGCAGCGTCGACGAATTCACCGCGCACCACAAGGTGGAGACCGCGCGCTGGGGAAAGGTGATTGCTTCGAGCGGGATTCAGGCGCAGTAGCGGGCAGACTGGGTCCCGCGACGGGACCAGGTGTTGCTGATCGCATCAGCGCGTGCGAGGCTCGGCTCTTGTTATTGCTCGTCACGAGCCGGGAAGGCGCGATCTGCGCCTGTTTACGCAACAAGCAAGACCGACTCCCGGCGAAAGGAGGGCTTGGCTGTGCAACGCTATGGAACGATCCGCATCGACCCTCGAGATGGCCGGTTCATTTCCGTCGTCGCCCTTGCCGCCATCCTGTGCGCAGGTTGCGACACTCCACAGACTCGAGGCGAGTACCCGGGCGAGTACCCGGGCGCGCAGCAAGGCGAGCGGCGCGATCAATTCATGTGCCGCGACGGCGAGCAGATTCGAATGCGCTTCTTCGACGCAGAGGGCATTGCCGTTCTGAGCCGGCGCGGCAGAACGGTGGAATTGAAGCTGCAATCTACCGAGTCGGGGAACATCTACAGCAACGGCCCGACCACCGTGCGCAGCAAAGGTCGAGACCTCAGGCTGCAGATGGAGGGCATGGAACCGATCGAATGCCGGTCCCAGCGCTCGGACTGATGAAGGATGGCACAGGGGCAAAGCGGCCCCTGTCGCCGGCCCGGATGGCGAGGGGCATAGAACGCCCTTCGCCGTGCCGGATGGCGAGGGGCATAGAACGCCCTTCGCCGTGCCGGATGGCGAAGGGGCATAAAACCGCCCCTGTCGCCGTGCCGGATGACGAAGGGGTATAAAACCGCCCCTTCGCCGTGCGCTACCGCGGCGGAATTACGCTGTCGACAACGGCGCGAACGTCCTTCGCCTTATCCAGATCCATGATGGCGTTCAGCGCCGCATCGACCTGCGACGGCTTCAACACCGCGCCGGCCAGCAGCTTGAACTTGTCGAACACCGCTTCCTTGGTCTCCCAGCCGTAGGTATCGCCGCGCGCATTGTTCGCTTCGATGCGCGCAGCGACCAGGCGCTCGCCGTTCTTGAGCGTCACGGTGAGATCGAGCCAGTGCGAGCCGCCGCGCGCACGATGCGGGCGCCCCGCGTGCTCGGGGTCCTGCACGATGCTCACGCGCTTGAGCATGTCCTGCACCGCGGGCCGGGCGGCCGCCTCGTCGGTGAAGCTGGAAAGATCGAGCTTGCCGCCGTCCACGATGATGGAAGCGACGGTGAACCAGCTGGAGAACTTGCCTTGCAGCCCGGATTTCGGCCAGCGCAGGTTGGGCGCCATGCACGACGGCTCCTGCGTGGTGACGATGTCCACCCGCTCGACCTCCTCGGCCTTGACGGGATGCTTCTTCAGCAGATGCGTGATGGCGGTGTTGGCGCCGTGCGTGCCGCCGCAGCAGGGCCAGATCTTGATGCGGATGCCGTTGGCTACCTCACGGCCGCTGCCCATGAGCGCCCAGGGATGACCCAGATGGCGCGTGCAGTTCGCGAGGCTCATCATCTGCTCGCCGTACACGGCCGCATAGCCGAACCGATGCTCCATGATGTCGGGGCTCGCCTCGTAGCCCTTCTCGGCCATCTTCGCCGCCATCACCGCGGCGCGGCACGCGTTACCCGGGTGGAAGGGCTTGGTCATGGTGCCGAAGTTGCCGCGCAGGCCCGCAGCCTGGCTCGCGCCGATGCCGATCGCCATGCGCGTTTGCATCTCGTCGAGACCGAGCATCTTCGCCGCCGCGGCGGTCGAGCCCAGCGTGCCGATGCTGGAAGTGTTGTGCCAGCCCTTGCCGTAGTGATCCTCGCCCATGGCGTGGGTGACGTTGGTGGTGATGTCGAAGCCGACGATGTAGGAGAGCAGCGCCTGCTTTCCGCTCGCGCGTTGCTCTTCGCCCAACGCGAGCACGACCGGCATGAGCAGCACGGCCTGGTGGCCGGCGGCGAAATCGTCGAAGTCCTCCGAATGGCCCAATGTGCCGTTGGCCATGGCCGCATTGACGGCATTGGTCTCGATGCGCGTTCCGAGCACCCTGGAAACGGGCTTGCCGCCCAGTTCCTCGACCACGCCGGTGATGATCTTCCCGAGCGGACGCGTGGTGCCGTAAAGCGCGCAGCCCACCGCGTCCAGCAGGCACAGTTTCGCCAGGTTCACCGCCGGCGCCGGAATGTCCTCGAATTTCGCTTCGGCGATGAAGCGGGCCATGCGTTGTGTCGTGCCCATCGTGCCTCCTTGCGGTTCCAGGTGGTGTTGCCAAATGTATTGCGACTGTATTGTTCAAGCGCGGCCTGGCGCGGGCGTGCGGCCGCCAAGGCGTCAAATGCGCGTCAAATGCGAGTCAAATGACGATCTTCGCCTTGAATGCTTCGATCTGCTCCGGCGTGTAGCCGATCTCGCGCATGATCTCGTCGGTGTGTTCGCCGACTTCCGGCGGTGCGGTGCGAATGCGGAAAGGATGCCTGGAGAGCTTGAACGGCTGCGCCACCAGGGCCGTATCGCCGAGCTTCGGATGCGCGAGCGGCGCCGCCATCCCGAGATGCTTGACCTGCGGATCGTCGAACACCTGGTTCATCTTGTAGATCGGTCCGCACGCCACCCCGCCCTTTTCCAGCCGGGCGATCAGGTCCTTCGAAGTGAACCGCTTGGTGATCTCGCCCAGATCGACGTTGAGCGCCGCCCGGTTCTTCGATCGCAGCTCGGACGTGAGGTACTCAGGCCGCGTCGTCAGTTCCTCGGCGTCGAGCCCCTTGCAAAGCCGCTCCCACATCATCTGCCCGGCCGCGGCGATGTTGACGTAGCCGTCCGAAACGGGAAACACGCCGGTCGGAATCGAGGTCGGGTGGTCGTTGCCCGTTTGCTCGGGAACCTCGCCTTTCACGAGATAACGCGCGGCCTGGAAGTCGAGCATCGCGATCATCGCACCGAGCAGCGACACGTCGACCCACTGGCCTTCGCCGGTTTCCTCGCGCTCGAGCAGCGCGGTGAGAATTCCGAGCGCCAGGAACAGGCCCGCGGAAGAATCCGACACCGCGATCCCGGCGCGCACCGGCCCCTGCCCCGGAATGCCGGTGATCGCCATGAGCCCGCCCATGCCTTGCGTGATCTGGTCGAAGCCTGGGCGCTTCGCATACGGCCCGTCCTGGCCGAAGCCCGAGATGCTGCCCAGCACGATGCGCTTGTTCACTTTCCGCAGCGACGCGTAGTCGATGCCGAGCCGATCCTTCACGTCGGGGCGGAAGTTCTCGACCACCACGTCGGCGGTCTCCACCATCTTGCGGAAGATCGCGAGCCCCTCGGCGTCCTTGAGGTTGAGCGTCATCGCGCGCTTGTTGCGGTGCAGGTTCTGGAAATCGGGCCCGAGACGCGAACCGCCGAAGGAATCGCCCAGCTCGAGCTTCGGCGGGCTTTCGATCTTGATCACATCCGCGCCCCAATCGGCGAGCTGGCGCACGCAGGTCGGCCCCGAGCGTACGCGAGTGAGATCGAGCACACGAAATCGGGCCAGCGGTCCGGTGCGTTTCGGAGTAGCGTTCATGTCGAGCTGCAATGGAGAATAGGGACAGCTCGATTCTAACGCTCATCGCTTGCGGCTGCGCCACGGACGACATGTTGGACTGCAGCGATCTGTCACCCCCGCGAACGCGGGGGGCCAGGGAGTCTCGTTCTGGATTCCCGCTTGCGCGGGAATGACGAATTACAACGGATCTGCGATCCACGACATGAGCGAACTGGATCGATTGGAGCGATCGGCCGTTCGCGACACTGGGGCAATCGCGTAAATTTGAGCGACAATGCGTCAGCTCGATCGTTCGGCTTCCGTGCGCGAGCCGAGCGCGATCGTGCGCGTCGATTCGCTGACGCGCCACGATTCCCCGGTAAGGCTGCCCCGCATGGCGGCAATCGAAGCCGGAGCAAGGCGCCCATCGTTCATCCGGCCCGGCCGGGCCGCAACCAGGAGGAGCATGATCATGGCAAGGCTGCCTCTCATCACCAGCAAGGATCAGGTCGCACCCGAGCACCACAAGATCGCCGATGCCGTCATCGCGAGCCGCGGCGGCATCCAGGGGCCGTTCACGATGCTGATGCATTGCCCGGACGTCGCCGCCCACCTCGAGGCGCTCGGCGGCTACGTGCGCTTCAAGGGCAAGCTCGACATGCGCGTGCGCGTGCTCGCCGCCATGGTGGTGGCACGCGAGTTCGAGACGCTCTACGTCTGGGGCGCCCAGTCGGGATCGGCCCGAAGACAAGCTGTACCGGAGTCGACCATCACGGCGATACGCGAAAAGCATTCGCGCGGCCTGCCGCCCGAAGACGCGCAAATCGTCGATTTCACCCGCACGCTGCTCGAGAAGCACCGAGTCGACGACGCGCTGGCGCAGGCGGTGCTCAAGCGCTTCGGCAACGAGCAGTTCATCGAGCTCACCGGAACCATCGGCTACTACAGCCTGTTGTGCATGTCTGCCAATGCATGCGAGCTCCCGGCCGGCTCGGGCCAGGAGGTGCTGAAGGTCTAGCGATGCATCTGAAGAGCGGCACTATCGAGGCCGGGCAGTAGCATGGCCGAGCTGTCGCCATCCAATCTGTTCGATGTCCTGGACGCTGCCGCCGAGCGCTACGGCGAGCGCGAGCTCCTGATCGTCGGCCGGCGCCAGGAGGTCGCCACGTTTCTCCAGCTGCGCGATCGGGCGGATGCATGCGGGCGCGTGCTCGCCGCGCTCGGCGTGCGGCCCGGCGATCGCGTCGCCATCTGGATGACCAATCGGGTCGACTGGGCCGTTGCGGCGTATGGCGCTGCCCGCTGCGGCGCCGTCACGGTCGGGGTGAACACGCGGCTTTCGCCGCGCGAGGTCGCGCACCTGCTGCTGCTCACGCGCCCGCGCATCTGGATCGCCGAAGCACGCTTCTTTGGCCGCGGCAGCGCCTGCGAAAACATTCCGGCCGTGCTCGAAGCGTTCGCGCAGCGCAAGGTGAACGCGCCGGAGGTGCTGCTGCTGACGGACGACGAAGTGCGCATGCCCGGCACGCGCGATTGGTCCGAGAGCCTCGCCCGCAATGCCGACGCGCCGGCATTGCCGCCGGCCGCCGAGATGATCGCCCGGATGGCCGAGGGCGAATACCCGTCACTGGCAGGGGCTGCGGTCATCCTGTCGACTTCCGGCACCACGGCCGCGCCCAAAGGCGTCGTGCTCGGCCACTCGGGGATTGTCCGGCTCGCGCGCGCAGTCGCGCAGCGGCAAGATCTAAAGCCTGGCCAACGCTTCTACAGCGTGGGACCGTTCTTCCATGCGTCCGGCTACATGCATGCGCTGCTCACCAACCTGGTCGCCGGCTCGACGCTGTACACGAGCCGGCCGTATACCGCGCAGGAAGCTTGGGAGATCCTCTCCGGGGAGGCAATCAACGCGTATCACGGCTCGATCGTCCCGCTGCAGGAAGTGGCGCGGCTGCCCGGGTTCAGGAAGGAGAAGGTCGGTGCGCTCACCCGCGCCTGGTACAGCGCACCGGCGACCGAGATGGCGCGACTCGAAGGTTTGTACGGCACTCGCATGTGCGAGGTGTACGGGCTGACCGAGACCGCGGGCAACGTAAGCATCTGTCATGTGAGCGATCCACTCGACATGCGCCACGACTCCGACGGCCGACCGCACGACGGCGTCGAGGTCGCGATCGTCGATCCGCAGAGTGGCGCCCCGTTGCCCGACGGCACGCCCGGCGAAATTCGGGTTCGCGGCTTCAACGTGATGCTCGGTTACTTCCGCGATCCCGAAGCCACGGCGGCCGCCGTCGATGCGCAGGGTTGGCTGCGCACCGGCGACCAGGGCGTGAAGCTTCCCGGCGGCTACGTCAAGTTCCTGAGCCGCATCAAGGATGTCATCCGCGTGGGCGGCGAAAACCTGTCGCCGCTGGAAGTCGAGGAAGTGCTGATGGGCCATCCCGAAGTGCAGGATGCGGCCGTCGTCGCCGAGCCGCATCCGAGACTCGGTGAAGTGCCGGTCGCGTTCCTCGTTTTGCGCCCGATCCACAGCACCACGGCCGAAGCGCTCGACGCGTATTGCAGGGAGCGGCTCGCGAATTTCAAGACACCGCGCCGATTCATTTTCGTCGACGACATGCCGCGCTCGAACGCCGTCAATCGCGTGTCGAAGGCGCGGCTGCGGGAGATGCTCGCGAAGGGCGAGGTGTAGCGGCGACCGAAAACCACACCCCTTGCAGGGCGCGCATCGGCATGCAGGCCGATGCCGTTCGCCCGGCGCGGACCGCCTCGTACAGCTTCGGCGCAGGCTCGAACATCTGCGCCCCGGCGGTTGGCGTCGACTCGCTTTGCGGTCGATCCCCACAAGTGGGGCCCCTCGCCCGGGAAGCTCGCGCCGCTATGGTCCGCGAATTCCCGGCCTCACCCCCGGCGCTTCGCGCCACCCCGCCTCGTGAGAGGCGGGGAGATGCAAGTGCGCTCCCCTCCTGACAAGGAGGGGCGGGACGCGCGAGCGCGCGGACGGGTGGTCTCGCCTCGAGCGTCGCAAACAGTCCGAATCAACGCGACGGCAATGCCGCCAGGAACCGATCCACGATGGCGGCAAACCCCTCGCGATCCTCCTCGTTCGGATAGTGTCCCAGGCCCGGCATGGTGACGATCTGCACTTGCGGCAGTACGCGCCTTAGCTCCTCCTGGGTCTCGGCCGGAACGATCGTGCTCGCGCCACCGAGGATGTAGATGATCGGCGCACGGATCGTCTTCACGAAGCGCCAGATCTCGGTGGGCACGAAACCTTTCTCGATGTCGGGATCGCGCTTGAGCACGATGCGGCCGTCGGCGCGCGGCTTCGAATTGTGGGTGGCGATCAGGCGCAGCGTGGATTCGGGGATGCGCGGATAGTCGGACTTGAGCTGCGCGAGCAGTGCCTCGACCGAGGCCCAACCCTGCTGCTCGCGCGCCATGCGCGTGCTGCGCCCTGCCGAGATCTCCTTCGGCCGCTCGGGACCAACGTCCTCCACGATCACCGCCTTCGTGAGGCTGGGATGCGTGCCCGCGAACACCTGCGCGACCCGCCCGCCGGTGGAATTGCCCCATAGCACGATGTCGCGCAAGCCCAGCTGCTCGACCAGCCCTTCGAGATCCTGCACGTAATCCTCGACCAGGTAGGCGGCCTGCGAATGCCAGGCCGATTCGCCGTGGCCGCGCATGTCCATCGCGATCACCCGGTAGCGGTCTACAAAGTGCGGCGCGATCGGATCGAAGCTGCGCGCAAGCCGCCCGATGCCGTGCAGCAGGATGAGCGGCGGTGTGTTTTCACTTCCGGGCTGTGCCCAGTCCACAAAGTGAATACGCAGCCCGTTGACGGTCGCGTAACGATCGACGGGGGATGTGGAAGAGGCGGATACGTTGGGTGCTTCGGCCATGAGATCTGCTCCAAACAATCGTGCATACAAATGCCAAGCGGATGACCGCGAGCCAGGGTGGACTGTCCGCCGGCGCCGGGGGGCTCGGTTGCCTTGGGGTCGGTTGCTTCCTGGAGTTCGACGCGGCTTGACTCTCTTGCCGGATTCTACGACGCCTGCCCGCCAAAGCGGCATCGCAGCCGCGAGGCTCGTCATCCCCTACGGCAGGCGTTGGGAAGCATGCGTCGGCGCAGTCAATCCATAGCAGGTATGAGCCTCGAAGGCGGTAGTTGATGGGCCTTCGAGGAGGTTGTGCGCCACGCGCCTTGAGAGTAGCCTGCGGCACTGCTTTACCGGCACGGCCTCGGCTGTGCGACACACAACAACGGCAAGGAGGAGCAGATGGCATACAGCAGCGTCATGCGGATCGCGTTCGTGCTCGTTGCAATTGGTGTGGCAGGCGTCGCCCGTGGCGCGGCGCCGCCGGATACCGCCGCGTATCCGTCGAAACCCGTGCGTTTGATCATTCCATTCTCTCCCGGCGGCACCAACGACATCCTTGCCCGCCTGATCGCCCATCACCTCACCGAGAGGCTCGGCAAAACCGTCATCGCCGACAACCGCCCCGGAGCAGACGGCGTCATCGGTACCGACCTAGTCCACCGCGCCAACCCCGACGGCTACACGCTGCTCATCCTCTCCTCGGCCTATGCGATGAACCCGGCGGTGCGCAAGCTGCCGTACGACCCGAAGAACGCCGTCGAGTTCATCCTGAAGATGGGCGACGGACCCACGCTGCTGAGCGTCGGGCCCGCGCTGCCGGTCAAATCGGTGAAGGAGCTGTTCGCGGCCACCAAAGCCAAGCCGGGCGAGATCATCTTCGGCACCTCGGGCGGCTTCCAGTACTTCGCCACCGCGCTCCTGCGCACGGTGTCCAAACAGGACTTCAACATCGTGCTGTACAAGGGCACTGCCCCGTCGTTGATCGACATCATCGGCGGCCAGACCCACGCCTGCATCGCGCCGATCGTGCCGTCGTTGCCGCATCTGAAGTCGGGCAAGTTGAAGGCGCTCGCCGCCGGCACCATCAAGCGCAGCACCATGTTTCCCGACCTGCCGACGCTGGACGAGCTCGGCTACAAGGGCTTTCATGCCTCCAACTGGTACACGATCGCAACCACGCCCGGCACGCCCAAGGCGATCGTGAGCAAGCTCTACAACGAGATCTCCGCGTTCATGCGCTCACCCGCCACAGTGAAGACCTTCACCGCCATGGGCGGCGAAGTCGACATCCTGAGCACCGAGGAAGTGCGCAAGTTCGTCGCGGAGGAAATGGTGAAGTGGCGCAAGGTCGCGATCGATTCGGGCATGCCGCGCGATACGAATTGAAACGGCCTGATAAGCGAGCCTGACCACGCGTACCGCGGCGCAAAAACGCAAGGAGACGATTCCATGATGCCGACAGAGTACGACGTTACGGGCAAGGTCGTTTTCATCACCGGTGCGGGACGTGGCATTGGCAAGGGCATCGCCCAGGTGCTGGCAGAAGCCGGAGCGGACATCGCGCTCAATGCGTTGACGCCGAAGTACGTGACCGATACCGCGGCGAGCATCGCCGCGGCGTCCGGGCGGCGCGTGGTTCCGGTCGTTGCCGACGTCACGCAACCCGACAGCGTGCGCCGCGCGATCGATTCGGTCCTCGGCACGTTCGGACGCATCGACGTGCTGGTGAATGCGCTTGGCGACTCCATTCGCAAGCCGCTGGTGACGCTTCCCGGCAAGGAAGCCACACCCGGCGTGACCGACGACGAGCTGCGCTTCATCATCGACATCAACCTGACCGAGGCGTTGCTGTGCACACGCGCGGTCGGCGCCCACATGCTCGAGCGCCGTTCCGGAAAGGTCATCAACATCGCATCCTGGACCGCGCATCAAGGCGGGCGCGACCTCGTGCTCTACACCGCGGCCAAGACGGGGCTCGCCGGATTCACGCGTGCGCTGGCGCTCGAATGGGCGCCTTACAACGTGCACGTCAACACCATCGCGCCGGGAATCTTTCCGGATGTGGTGACCTCGGGCGAGGAGCGCGTAAAGCAAACGACCGCGCGTGCCGAGCAAACGGTCCCGCTCAAGCGTCCTGGAAATCTGCGCGAAGTAGGATTGCTCGCGCTGTACCTCGCCTCGCAGGCATCCGACTACATGACCGGTCAGACGATCCTGCTCGACGGCGGGCTCGGCCTCTAGTATGGTGAATCGAAAATTCGTCGTAATTCGTCATTCCCGCGCAAGCGGGAATCCAGAACGAGACTCCACCTGGACCCCCGCGTTCGCGGGGGTGACGAACTTCTGGCTCGGGCTCTAGACGGGCAACGAATCTGGCGGTATGCCCGTCCGACGCTCGACCTACACCAGCGGCCCGGGCCGCTGCAGGTAGTTCTCCTTGATGCCGTCGGCCGCCCAGCAGGCGAGCATGCCGATGGTCTCGGTGGGGCCCTGGGCGGCGTTGTGCGGAAACGCGCTTCCGCCCACGACGAAGAGATTCGGCACGTCCCACGACTGCAGGTACTTGTTCACCACGCTGGTGGCCGGGTCCGCACCCATCACCGCACCGCCCATGTTGTGCGTGCTCTGATAGGGCACGATGGTGTACTTCTTGTAGATGTGGTGGGCGGCGTACTTGGAAGGCTTCATCGCCTTCGCAATCTCGGTGATGCGCTCGTACATGAAGGCGAGCATCTTCTTCTCGTTCTCGTGCCAGTCGAACGTCATGCGCAGCAGCGGCAAGCCGTTGGCATCCTTGTAGGTCGGGTCGAGATCAAGGTAATTGTGTCGATAGCTCTGGCACGACCCATGGATGCTGATCGCGAACGAGCGGCGATAGTATTGCGCGACCGCCTTCTTCCACTCTGCGCCCCAGCGCGGCGTTCCGGCCGGCACCGGCTTGTTCTTGATCGGCGTCGCCCCGAAGCTCGACACAGCCACATAAGCGCCACCGACGAAGCCCAGGTTGGAGCGATCGATCACGTCCCCGTTCAGGTCGTCGATCGACGTGTTCACCATGCCGCCGCCGATGAACGGGTTGAACTCGCGATCATCGAAGAACACGTGCACGCGACCGCCGGTCTGGTACGAATAATTGCGGCCGACGACGCCGCGCCCGGTCTGCGGATCGTACGGCGTGCCGATGCCCGAGAGCAGCAGCAAGCGCGTGTTGTTGAAGCAGTAGGTCGCCAGCACCACGATCTCGGCCGGCTGCTCGACTTCCCGCCCGCGCGCATCGATGTAGGTCACGCCGGTCGCCTTCTTGCCGGTCGAATCGGTGTTGACCTTGATCACATTGCATAGCGGACGCAGCTCGAAGTTTTCCTTGCGATACAGCGCCGGCAATACCGCCGTCAGCGGATTCGCCTTCGCGCCCTGCGAGCAGACGTGGCTGCTGCAGAATCCGCCGCGCTGGCATTCGCCGAGCATGAGCTTGTACAGATTGGTGTAGTCCTGCGTCATGGCGGCGGCTGGACCCTGAAACGGCGTGTAACCCAGCTCGGTCGCGGCCTTTGCAAACAGCTCGCCCTGCGGCGTTCTGCGTGTCGCCGGATTGGGATACTCGCGCGAGCGCGGGCCTTCGTGCGGGTTGCCACCGGGCTGGATTTCGCCGTTGAGATTGCCCGCCTTGCCGCCGACGCCGTAGATGTGCTCGAACTGATCGTAGTACGGCTCGACATCGTCGAAGGTGACGCCCCAGTCCTGGCTGGTGCAACCTTCGGGGAAGAAGTTGCTTCCGTAACGTTCCGTGATCCGGCTGCGGAACTCGAAATCGTGCGGCAGGAACCGGCGCGCGTTGCAGCCCCAATGGGCGCCCGTGCCGCCCACCATCTCGCCGGGCTTGAACGAGCCCAGCTCGCGCATCGGCAGCGCCGTCTGGGAAGCGTTGTTGCGGAAGCTGATGGTTTCTCGCGACAGATTCTGAAAAATATCGCTGTGGCGGTCGTACTTGAGCTCGTCGTTGACGTAGGGCATGACGAAGTCGTGCTGCGGATCGATCATGCGACCGCGCTCCAGGCACAGCACCTTGAGCCCCTTGCTGGCGAGCTCCATCGCCATGATCGAGCCCACGACGCCGCTGCCTACCACCACGGCATCGACGGGTTTCATCTTGGTCGTCGTCATTATTTGCTCCCTTCCTGCTTCACGATCCGCACATGCTTGGCGAAACCCTGCGCATCCACTTGCGCGTGTCCCAACCGGATGTCCAGAATGCTCACCGGTTCGGCGTGGTAGAGCTCCGGATTGTCGAGGTGCTCCCGGTAGGCGCCCGAAGCGACGCCGGGAAATCCGAGCAGCTTCCAGCCGACCTTGTCGCGATTGCCGCCGTACATCGGGTCGGCGAAGAATCCCTCCTCGGTATTGCGCCAGAGCAGATCGAAGAAGAGCTTGGAAGACAACGACGGCAAATCCACCTTGCCTTGCTCCAGTGCCTGCAGGACTTCCTCCTGCTGTGCGGGCGGCAGGAACTCGAAGTGCTTGTCGTACTTCCCGCGGCAATACAGGTTGATCTCCTGGATGCCGACGCGATAGATCTCCTGCGGCGTGAACCGCGACTGGAAGCCCTGTTCCGGCGTGCCTTCGAGCCATGGCCCCGAGCGGTAGTTGCGGCCATGCGTGCCCCACATGCCGCACAACTGCCGGTCGATATAGCAGCTCACGCCGGCATCCTTCGCACCCGGGCCGAGCTCGTCGGTGGGTATCAGCCGCTCGACGGCCGCATCCAGGAAGCGGACCTCTTGCGGGGACAGATAACCGTATGCGTATGGAACCCCGGGCTCCGCCATGCTTGCTTCTCCTCAGCGTGATTTCGCGCAGGCGCCGGTCGCTGTCACGGCCGGGCTCTGCCAGGTTCGCATTCTAGTGCGAACGCCGCTTCGTGGCGCGTGCGCATGCACCAACTTGTCACGCTCGGCCCCATCAGTCCATATTGTGGACCCTGTATCACGGACATCGCGGCGCCCGATGCGCTTCGAGCGATGCGCCAACGTAACCCTTGGTCATACGGGGAGCAGGAGGCCGCCCGATCGAGCAGGCCGCCCGATCGAGCAGCGCCTCCTCTGAACTTCCTCGGCGCCGCATGCACGCGCTTCTTCGCGGCTCTGCGGATGAGCCATGCGTACCTTGCTCGCTACTACAATAGCGCATGACAAGCCGGGACACGGTCGGCGGGCGCGGCTACGGCCGACAGCGAGCAGGCGGCTTCCCATCGGCGAGGCCTCGGCGTCTTGCCGACCTGCGCCTGTTGCTCGTGCGCCTGTTGCTCGCCCTGGCCTGCGCACTGCCGCGAGCGCTGGCTGCGGACACGATCGACATCGCAGCGACGGTGGGATTCACCGACACGTTCCGGCCCGGCCATTGGACCCCCCTCACCGTCACCGTGACCAATCGTGGCAGCGACATCATTGGAGAGCTGGAGGTCCAGGTCACCGGCGACGATGCCTTGCGCGGCCGGCTGCTGGTCACTTCTCGGCGCCGCACGCTCGAGCTGCACCGCGATTCGCGCAAGAGCCTGCAGTTCATCGTGCATCCGCAGGGGCTGTCGCATCCGCTGGTCGTTCGCGTGCGCTCGGGCGACGAGGAGCTGGCACGCGCCGAAATCGACTTGCGCACCCGCTTCGCCGCCCAGCGTCTGCTCCTGGTGCTCAGCCGCAATGCGGATCTGGATTACCTCAACGACGGCTCGGTCGACGGCTTGCGCGTGCTCTATCCGCACCCCGAGCTGCTGCCTGCGCACTGGCGCGGTTACGACGCCGTGGCGGCCATCGTGTTGCACGGGGTGTCGCTCGAACGGCTGAGCGCAAGCCAGTTCGAAGCCCTGCACAAGTGGATCGCGCAGGGCGGCATTCTCGCGGTGTCCGGCGGGGTGGATTATGCGGTGCTTCGCACGCCGCGCCTGGCTTCGCTCCTGCCTGGCGTGCCGCTCGGAATGGCGCGCGTGGCTGCGGATGAGCTTCACGGCGCATTTTCCGCTTCGCTCGATCGCTCGCGTCCGATCCATGTCAACCGGCTCGGCGCCTTCCAGGGTGAGGTGCGGCTGCGCGCAGGCAACGTGCCGCTCATCGTGGAGCGTGCACTCGGGCTCGGCCGGGTGCTCTACCTGACCTTCGACGTGGCGAGCCATCCCTTCGATCGCTGGGATGGCATGCATGAGTTGTTGCTGCAGAGCTTGCGCCTGCCGCCTTTGCCGACGACATCCTCCAGTGCATCCGAGCCCGGGCTCGCAACCCCGCTCATGGAGCTGATCCGTGCTAGAGCCGCGGATTTCCCCGGGTCGGCGACGGTGTTCCTGTTCCTCATCCTCTACCTGGGTCTGCTGCTGGCCGGCCATGCGATCCCCGTGCGCGAGGGGCGGCGCCGGTGGCTGGCGCCGCTCCGGGGTTGGGGAGCACCGATCCTGTTCGCACCGGCGGCGTGGCTGCTGTTCGGCCCGAGCGCGTTTCCTCGGGGTGCCACGGCGGCGGCGGTGGCGCTGATCGAACCGTTGCCGGACAGCGGCTTCGCGCGGCTCGGGCTGGAGCTCGGCGTGTTTGCCAATCGCAGCGGTCCGCTGCGCCTGGAGTACCGTGGCGCGGAGCCGGTGCTGTACCCGCATCGCCAGGCGTTGCGCGAGGGCAAAGTGCAGGATTGGGCGTTCGGCGGCGGACCGCGCCCCTATGTCGAGCCGCTCGACCAGCGACGCTACGTGCTGCATGCGCTGGAGGGGGAGGACGTGATCGCGTTTCGCCTCGAAGCCTCGGTTCACGTCGAGGCCACGGGCCCACGGCTGGTCCTGAACAATGGCAGCGGGCGCAGCCTGGAAGATCTGTGGCTGGTGTTCGACGGCCATGCTTACGCGTTGGGAACCGTTGCCGCCGGTGCGCGCCTCGAGCGCCGGCTGGTCGCTTCCAGCCACGGCATCGAGGTGGGCGCGGCATCATGGCAAGAGCTGCTCAGGTCGCGTCCCGGGGCTGCCCCGCAGATGCTGGCGCCGACGCGGATGATGCTCCTGCGCCGCCTGCAGGATGCGGGCCGCAGCGGATTCCCCGGGCCGGGGCATGCACTGGTGATCGCCCAGACATCGAACCCGCTGCGCCCGGCGGGTGCGAGTGCCGCCTGGTCGCATCTGGAAAGTGCCCTGGTCGCGTTCCGGCTGGCAGTGGCTGCAAGCCCTGCGCCGGCGGGCGAAACCAAGCCGGCAGAACCGGACGAGGGAGAAGTCCAGCGCCTCGAATCGAGCGAGGGGCGTAGCCCCGTGACCGAGGCCGTTCCGGTGCACTAGGATAAGCGATGCGCACGAATCCACTGGTCGCCGAAGTGCTGGTCGGACTCACCCGGCAAGGCAAGGCGCAGCTCGCCTATCTGGCCCTGTTGGCGGTGCAGGCGGTGGTGCTGTTCGTGTGGTGGCCGAAAGACGGAATGGTGCGGGTTCTGGAGAGCCAGCATGGCCCGGACACGCTGATCGCGGTGGTCATCGCCGTGGGCGTCGCGACGGCGTACCACGCGCTGCGCGCCGGCGCGGAGGAATTCGTGCTGCCGGGCCAGCACGGCCTGCGCGACTGGGCCTTGGCGACGCCCTTGAGCCTGGGCCGGGTTCTGCGCGGCTACGTGCTGGGGCAACTGGTTCACAGCCTGCACCTGCTGGCGCTGTCCTCCCCGCTGCTGCTCGTGGCCTTCGCGGTGTCCGGCGGCGAATGGCCCGCGCTGGCATGGTGCATGGCAGCAACGTTCGTCCAGGCCTTGTTCTACCGGCTGAGCGGCGCGCTCACCCACCTCGTGATCGGACAGCATCCCGCCGAATGTCATTTCGTCGTACGCACGATACTGGTCGTGGTATACGTTCCCATTGGTTGGCTCGTGCCCTTCACCAGCCATGTGGCGTTCACGACCCGCGCGCTGGGCGAAGGCGTGCAAACCCCGCCGGCATACGCGGCGGTATCGGATCACTGGGTTTTTGTGGCGCTTTACACGGGGCTCAGCATGATCTTGGCGCTTGTGTTGCATCTGCTGCTGCAGCGCAGCCGACGTGGCATGGCGGGCCCACGGGGCGGCGCCGGCGAGGCCGTCGCCTCATGAGTCAGGCGGCCGACGCACCCAGCCTATGGATCGGGTTGGACGGCCCGGGGGCGGCCCGGGAGCGCCTGCGCAAGGCAGTTGCCGGGCTCACTCGCGCGCGACACCTGCAGATCCTCGTGGATCACGCGTTCGGCGGCTTGCTGGCGGGCCTTTGCCTGGCGACGATCGCAGTCCTGGCAGTACGTCAGGCCTCGTCGTCCTACCCGACCTGGCCGCTGGCCGGGCTCGCGGTGATCGTTGCCGTTGCGGCTGCCCTCGTGCTGGGCTGGTGGCGGCGGCCCGATCCGCTCGACGTCGCGATCCGCGCCGATCTCATGCTGCGGCTGAAACAGCGCCTGAGCACGGCGTGGGAGCTCAGGAGCGTCCACGGCGACGACGAGCTGGCCGACCGGCTGGCGGTGCAGGCGGTCAGGGCCGGGATTCCGGCGCGTGCCGGGACGGTGTTTCCGCTGCGGATCAATCGCGCCGGTTGGCTTGCGCCGCTGGCGGCCGCGGCGCTGCTGCTGGTGAGCGTCGTCGATTTGAGTGGCGTGCAACCGCCCGCGCATCGCCAGGTGGACGAGCAGGTGGTGGGCGAAGGCCAACGCCTGGGCGCGTTCGGACGCGAAATGCAGGCACGGGCACAGCGCGACAAGCTGCCACGCAGCACCCGCCAGGCCGATCGGCTGGAGCGGCTGGGCGCGCACATGGAAAGCGGCGCGCTGTCCCGGGATCAGGCCTTGGGGCAGCTCGGGCGGATGGGGGAGTCGCTCGACCAGGAGCGAACCCAGGCGCTGGGCGAGGCAAACGGCGGCGAGCGCGGCGGCCAGCGCACGCCGAATGCACAACGCTCGGCCATCGGCTCGGATCTGAACCCCGGAGCGATGCTCGAGCGCATGCAGCGCGGCGCGCTGGATCGCAGCGACACAGCCGCATTGGCCCAGCGTCTGGACCAGCTCGCGCGTGCGGGCGTTCCGCGCAAGGAAATGCAAAGCGCGCTGGAGCAGCATGAGGCCGGCGCCGACCAAGCGCTGGAGGAGATTCTGGAGAAGCTGGCGCGGTGGGAGCGCGCGCTCAAGGAAGACAAGGAATTGAGCAATGCGCTCGAACAAGTGCGCCGCTCGCAGGATAATCTGGGCAGTCCGCGGGCCTCGTCCGAGGGTCCCAACAGCGCCTCGGCGGCCATCGACTGGGACGAAGACGAGCGTGCCGACCGCGACGCCAGCAGCGCCGCGGGCGCGCGCACCGAGTCACGCACGGATAGCTCGAGCAGCGCGCGGTCCGCGCGCGGCGGCTCGCACGCCAATTCGAGCCTGGCAGGTGCGCGGGCGGAAACGCCGCTGCGGCAGGAGGTCGATGCCGCCGGGCGGGTTCTGAGACCCGAGGGGCAGTTGCGCGAGGGTCGGGAATTCACCACCCAGGGTCGAATGCTGCCCAGGGCGAATCGGCCGAGTGTGGAGCAGGTGGAAATGGGGAGCGAGTTTGCGGCGCAGGCGGAAGCGGTGCTGTCCAGGGAGCAATTCCCGGAGCACTACAAGGACTTCGTCCGCCGGTATTTTCTCAATCTGAGCCAGGGCGCGCGCGTTTCACCGCAGCAGCAGCCTCCGGCACGCGAGGCGCAACGGTGAATGACGAGACACGCCTGTCGGCTGCGCACGAGCAGCTGAATGCACTCAGACGCCAGATCGGACGGCGCATCGTCGGCCATCACGACGTCATCGACGGCATTCTCGCCTGCCTGCTCTCTTCCGGCCATGTGCTGCTCGAAGGCGTGCCGGGCCTGGGCAAGACACTGCTGGTGAAGACCCTGAGCGATGCGCTGCACCTGGAATTCGCACGCATCCAGTTCACGCCGGACCTCATGCCGGCGGACATCATCGGCACCCAGGTGGTGCTGCAGGACGACGAAGGCCGGCGCCACTTTCATTTCCAGCGCGGCCCGGTGTTCACCCAGCTGCTGCTGGCGGACGAGATCAACCGCGCCACGCCGAAGACCCAGTCCGCGCTGCTGGAGGCCATGGAGGAGAAGCGCGTCACCGTCGGGCGCAGCGGGCATGCGCTGCAGGAACCGTTCATGGTGCTCGCAACCCAGAATCCGATCGAGATGGAGGGCACCTATCCGCTGCCCGAAGCCCAGCTCGATCGCTTCCTGCTCAAGTTGAATGCCGCCTATCCCGACGCCGACGAGCTGTCGCAGATCGTCGATCGCACCACGGGCTGGCCGATGCCTTCGGTGGAGCCGGTGCTGAGCGCGGGCGACGTGATGGCGCTGCGCGAGCTGGTGCGCTCGGTGGTGCTCGCCGCTCACGTCAAGGACTACGCCATTCGCATGGTGCTCGCCACCCATGCCGGCAACGCCGAGGCCACAGCCATGGTTCGGCGCTACGTGCGTCACGGCGCGAGCCCGCGCGGGCTGCAGGCCATCGTGCTCGCCGCCAAGGCTTTGGCGCTGTTCGCCGGGCGCATCAACGTGAGCTTCGACGACCTGGCCGCTGCCGCTCCGGCGGCATTGCGCCACCGCCTCCTGCTCAACTTCGAGGGCGAGGCCGAAGGGATCGACGTGGAAGTTCTGATCGCGGAGGTCGTGCGCGAAACGCCGACCGTGCTCGGGAAGGCGCACGCCTGACCGGAAGCCCATGGCGATGACGCCTCGCACTGCACCCGCCGCCGGGCGCGAGCTCGTCTTCGACGACGCATTCCTGCACAAGCTGGAGCAGCTCGAGCTGCTGGCGCGCAAGATCTTCCGCGGCCTGCTGCGCGGCGAGCGCACGACCTCGCGCCGTGGGCGCGGGCTCGAATTCTCCGACTTCAGGCACTACTGGCCGGGCGACGACTTCCGCCACATCGACTGGAACATCTACTCGCGGCTGGACCAGCTGTACCTGAAGCTGCACGCCTCCGAGGAGGACGTGACGCTGCACCTGATCGTGGATAGCAGCGCCAGCATGGCGTTCGGCGAGCCGTCGAAGTTCGATCATGCGCGCAGGCTCGCCGCCGCGCTCGCCTACATCGCGCTCAACAATCTCGATCGGGTCGCGGTGAGCGCCTTCGCCGGCGCCCTGGGGGCAAGCCTCCCGCCCACCAAGTCGCGCAAGCACGTGGCCGGGCTGCTCGCTTTCCTCGCGAGCCTCCCCTGCGCAGGGCCGACCCGCTTCGGCACGGCGCTGCGCGAGTTTGCGACGCGCACGCGCAGCCCGGGATTGGTCATCCTGATCTCGGACCTGCTGGGGCTGAGCGAGGTGCAGGACGGCATCGAGGCGCTGCGCCATGGCGGTCATGACGTGGTGGTGATCCAGCTGCTGGCGGAGTCGGAGATCGATCCGCCGCTGGACGGCGCGTTGCAGATCGTGGATGCGGAGACCGGGAACGAGCTCGAAGTAACGGTCGACCCGGAGCTGCGCCGGCTCTACCGGCAAAGGCTCGAACGCCAGCTGCAGGAGATCGAGAGCTTCTGCCGGCGGCGCGGGGTGGAATACCTGCGCGCCAGCACCGCGATCGGGTTCGAGGACGTGGTGCTCAAATATCTGCGCCAGGGGACGCACCTGCGATGATTCAGCTCGCCTATCCCCTGGCGCTGCTGTCGCTCGTGGCCATTCCGCTGCTGCTCGCCCTGCATCTGCTGCGGCCGCGGCGCGTGCGCGTGGTCGTCTCCACCATCGCGCTGTGGCAGGCGGCGCTGAGGGACCGCGAAGGCGGCCACGGCTTTCGCCGGCTGCTGCGCAACCTGAGCCTGCTGCTGTTGCTGGCGACCGCCCTGGTGCTGGGGCTCGCGCTCGCCGGCCCGCAGTGGCTCACCAGCGCAACCCAGGAAGCCGACATCGTGCTGGTGCTCGACGTGAGCGCGAGCATGAAGACCCGCTCGGGCATCGGCGCCACACGCTTCGACCAGGCGCTTGCCGAGGCGGCCAGCATCATGGACCGTCTGCCTCGCAACGGGCGCATGCTGGTGATGACCAGCGGGCGCAAGGCGCAGCTTCGCACCGGCTTCGAAACCGACCGCGGTGCGCTGCGCCGGGTGCTGGCAGAGCTTCGGCCCGGCGACGAGGCCGGGCGGCCACGCGAAGCGCTGGCGCTCGCGCTGGCGCTGGTCCGTGGCCGCAGCGACGCTCGCATCTACTTCCTGACCGACGGCGCCTTCGAGCCCGAGGTCGACCCCGGCTCGCCCGACGTGGTGTTTCGCGTCGTCGGCGGGCCCGCGCGCAACGTGGCCATCACGCGCTTCGACCTGCGCCAGGAGCACGGCACCGAAGACCGCTTCCAGGTGCTGCTGGGGGTGCGCAACTACACCGACGCGCCGATCACCGTGCCGGCAAGCGCGAGCCTGGATGGCCGCGAGCTTTTCACGCGCACCCTCGAGGTCGCGCCGCAGGCCGAGCAAACGCTGGTGCTGCCGTTCGCGGGTCGCGCGCTCGGACAAGCGACGGCGCGCATCGATCCGAGCGACGACCTCGCAGCCGACAATCAGGCGTTCGCAACGGTGAATGCGCCCGAGCGGCTCCGCGTGCTGTTGTTGAGCCGCGGCAATTTTTACCTCGAAAGCGTGCTCGCAGCGTTGCCGAATACGCAAGTCGTCAAGCGCGACGGGCCGGGCAGCGAAGACATCGCCCAGCTCGCCAGCAGTCACGACGTGGTGGTATTCGACGGCATCGCGGCGCCGGCATTGCCGCCCGGCAATTTCCTGCTCGTGGACACCGTGGCACCGGACTTGCCCTTCTCCGATGCGGGCCGAGTGACGCAGCCGGCCATCCTCGGCAGCGGGCCGAGCGCTCTGATGCGTAACGTCGACCTGGCCGCCGTTCGAATCGACCAGGCGCGGCGTGTGGCCGTCGACTCGCGCGCCTCGGGGCTGCAGCGCCTGTTCTGGTCGAAGGAAACGGATCTGGCCCTCGCCCTCATCGACGAACAACGCAAGCTGGTCTATCTCGGTTTCGATCTCACCGGGTCGAATTTTCCGCGGCAGGCCGCCTTTCCGTTGTTCGTAAGCCAGAGCCTGGAATGGTTGCGCCCGCGCGGCGCCGAGCGCCTCTCCAATCACGTCGCGGCCGGGTCGACGATTTCGCTCTACGTGCCTGCCGGCGAAACGCAGGCGATCGTGCACGGGCCGTCCGGCAAGGACGAAACCCTGCAGGCGAAAGACGGCGCGGTGCTGTTCGACGCCACCGCGGCGGCCGGCATCTACCGCTATAGCGCCGGCGAGGCGACGCGATACTTTGCGGTGAGCCTCGCCGACGCGCGCGAATCGGATGTGAACCGGCGCTGGACGCCCGGCGAGCAACGCCAGCAAGCGGAGGCGGCGAGCAACGGCGCACAGAGCCTCATGCCGCTCTGGCCTTATTTGCTGCTGCTTGCCATGGTGCTGCTGGCGCTGGAGTGGCTTGTTTGGGCCGGGAGCCGCAGCAGTGCCTGAACTCGCGCAACCCGCATGGCTTTGGCTCATCGCGGCTGCGGCGCTGCTGGTCATCGTGAGCATCCGGCGCGCGGGCCGCGCGTCCTCCCGGCTCGTTGCCGCGGGCACGCTGCGGGTGCTGGCGCTGGCGGCGCTGGCGATTGCGTTCGCGGGTCCGCTTGCCGGCTCCACGGCGCGCCACACCGATGTGGTGTTCGTGCTCGATCTTTCCCGCAGCATCGCGCGCGAGTCGGTCGCCGAGGCGCTCGATTTCGTCAATCGCGCCAAGGATTCGCCGGCACGCGTCGGGCTGGTGGTGTTCGGCGCCGATGCAGCCGTCGAATCCTCGGTGCGCCGCGGCGCCGAGCCGCTGGAGGAAGTTACGGCTCACGTGGAGCGCTCGGGCACCGATATCGGCCGCGCCATCGAGGTGGCCGTCGGCGCGTTTGCGCCGGGCGGCCATCGGCGCATCGTGCTGCTGAGCGACGGGCGCGAGAACCAGGGCGATGCGCGCGCCGCCGCCGCGGTCGCGCGCACGCTCGGGGTGGAGATTCATGCCGTGGCGCTCGAACGGCCTGCGGCTGCGAGCGAAGTTCACGTGCAAAGCGTAACCGCTCCGTCGCAGGTGCGCCTGCACGAACCGTTCACCGTGCAAGCGCTCGTCCATAGCAGCGCAGCCGCCCGCGCCCGCCTGGCCGTGATGCGTAACGGGGCGTTGCTGCACGAAAGCGCGATCGAGCTCGAGGCGGGCGCCAACGTCTACTCGTTCGTGCAACAGGCAGACGAGCCGGGGCTGCAGGAATACGAGGCCATCGTCAACAGCGCCGCGGACAGCGAGCCGGAGAACAACCGCTACCAGGCTTTCGTGCAGGTGACGGGCGCGCCGAAGGTGCTGCATGCGATCGGCGATACGCAAGCCGGCCGTTATGTGAGCGCGGCACTGACTGCGCAAGGACTGACGGTGGACGAGGTGCGCGCCGAGGCGCTGCCGACCAGCATGCACGGGCTGGTGGATTACGAGCTGGTGATTCTGAACAATGTCTCCGGTTTCGACTTGTCGCTCGCCAAGATGGAGTTGCTCGAGCACTACGTGCGCGACGCGGGCGGCGGCGTAGTGAAGATCGGTGGTGACCGTAGCTACGCCGCCGGCGGCTATCTCGGCACGCCGGTGGAACGGCTGCTGCCCGTGACCATGCATGTGAAGACCGAGGTGAAGATTCCGAGCCTGTCGGTGGTGTTCGTGCTGGACCGCTCCGGCAGCATGGGCACCAAAGCCCAGGGCGAAGACAAGCTCGCTATCGCCAAGCGCGCGGCCCTCCTGTCCATCGATCTGCTCAACCGGCTCGATCGCGTGGGCGTGCTCGCGTTCGACAGCGGCCAGGAATGGGTGGTATCCCCGACCGAGGCGGCGATGCGCCAGCCGATCACGCAGAAGATTCGCGACCTCAAGGTCGGCGGCGGCACCGATCTCTATCGCGCGCTGGAAGAGGCGCATCGCGTCATGCGCAAGGAACAGGCGAAGGTGAAGCACTTGATCGTGCTCTCCGACGGCCTCACCGAAGGCGAGAAGAATTTCGATTCCCTGGGAAGCCGCATCGCCGCCGACGGCATCACGATTTCCACCGTGGCCATGGGAGCCGACGCCGACCAGCCGCTGATGGCAAGACTCTCGGAGCTGGGCAAGGGCCGCTTCTACCACACCGACGATCCCGCCAACGTGCCGCGCATCTTCACCAGCGAAACCCTGGCGATCACGCGCGACCTGGTGGTCGAAGGCGACATCCGGCCGCGACAAGTTCATGCGGGCGAACCGCTGCAGGGATTCGACGCGGACCCCTTCCCGATTCTCGGCGGCTACCAACGCGTCTTTCCCAAGCCCGCCGCCCAGGTGCTGCTGGCGGCACGCGACGACGATCCGCTGTTGGTATCGTGGCGCTACGGCCTGGGAAGAGCGGTGGCGTTCACGTCCGATCTTTCCGGCCGCTGGGGCCGGCACTGGGTCGAATGGCCGCAGTTCGGGCGCTTCGTCGCGCAGATCGCCCGCTGGACGATGCGCCGCAGCGGCAACGAATCCATCGTGCCGCGATTCCAGTGGCATGGGAGCCGCGGCGTGATGAACGTGGACGTGCTGGACCGCGACGAGCGCTTCGTCAACGGTCTTTCGCTACAGGCCTCGGTGGTCGATCCGTCACGGGAAACGCGGCGGGTGCCGCTCGAGCAGACTGCGCCGGGGCGCTACCGCGCCGAGTTCCCCGTGCCTCGTGCCGGGCGCTATTACGTCACAGTGAGCGGGCGCGACGGCCAGACGCCGGTTGGTCCGCGAACGTTCGGGCTGGCGGTCCCCTACTCTGGAGAGTACCTGGGCCTGGGTGCGGATCGCAGACTGCTCGGCGACATCGCCGGCATCGGCGGAGGACGCCTGCTCGATCTGTCCAGCGCCAGCTCGAGCGCGCTCACCGCGCCCTCGCCGCAAGCGCGGGGGGCGACTACGCAGGTGTGGTGGCCATTCTTCCTGGCGGCGCTGGTGCTGCTGGTTGCCGAGGTGGTGGTGCGCAAGGCGCCGATCCCCGAAGCGTGGCAAGCGCGCTGGAGGCGATGGCGCGGCGCTCGGCTGGAGGCCGCGGCACCCGAGCCGGACTACGCTGCGCTGCGCGCCGCCATCGCACAGGAACGGGCGCGCGGCCTTGCGGCCATGCGCGACGATGTACCCCTGGATGCCGACGATCCGGCCGTGCGTGCACGGCTTTATATCGCAGCGGGCCGAAGGCGCTGATTGAGTGAAGACGCTGCGCTGAGTGAAAAGAACGCTCAACCTTCACTTGCGAAGCCTTCACAGCGAAGCGGCTTCACCCTTCGCTCAGCGTACTCTTCACACTAATACAAGTGACATGAGACCGTGTGTCCCGGCGCCATCTCCTTTTCGATCGGCACGTCCACGCTGCATTGGGCCATGGCGAACGGGCAGCGCGGATGGAAGCGGCACCCCGAGGGCGGGTTGATGGGCGAGGGGACTTCGCCCGTAAGAATGATCTCATCGTGCGTGATGTCGGGGTGGGACGGAAGCGCGGCGGAGAAGAGCGCCTTGGTATAGGGATGCAGCGGATTGGCGAACAGCTCCTTCGTCTTCGCCTTTTCCACGATCTTCCCGAGATACATGACCGCGACCTCGGTCGCCATGTAGCGGGTGGTCGCCAGGTGATGCGCGATCAGAAGGTAGCTCACGTCGTACTGCTTCTGCAGGTCGACCAGCAGGTTCATGATCTGCGCGCGGATCGATACATCCAGAGCCGAGACCGGCTCGTCCAGGATGATCAGCTTCGGTTTCGATACCAGCGCGCTCGCCACGGCGATGCGCTGGCGCTGCCCGCCGCTGAACTCGTGCGGGTACAGGTTGGCCTGCTGCGGGCGCAGGCCGACGGAACTCATCGCTTCTTCGACGCGCTCCTTGACCTCCTGGTCGGAAACTTGCCGGTTGATCACCAGCGGTTCGGCCACGATGTCGCGTACCCGCATGCGCGGGTTGAGCGATGACCAGGGATCCTGAAACACGGCCTGAACGGTCGTCCGGTAGTCCTTCAGGGCATCGCCCTCGAGCGCATGGACGTCCTTGCCGTCGGCAAGCACCTCGCCGGCCGTCGGTTCTTCCAGACGCAGCACGAGCTTGGCCGTGGTCGTCTTGCCGCAGCCGGACTCGCCCACGATGGCGAGCGTCTGGCCCTGCGGAATCGAGAAGTCGATGCCGTCGACCGCCTGCACCCAGCCGACGAGCTTCTTCCATATGAATCCCTGGGTAACGGGAAAGTGCTTCTTCAGGCCCCGAACCTGCAGTACCGCTGTGGCACTCATGTGGTTTTCCGTAGTCGCCAGCAACTGGCGGTGTGTGCGGCCCCGTTCACGCCGACGGTGAATGACGGGGGATATTCGCGCCGGCACAGATCGTCGGCGTACTCGCAGCGGGGGGCGAAGCGGCATCCTTCGGGGAGATCCCAGAGCGCGGGAGGCTGGCCCTCGATCGAGTAGAGCCGCTCGACATCCTCCTCCATTTTGGGCACCGAGCGCAGCAGGGCCTGGGTGTAGGGATGCGACGGATGGTTGAAGATCTCCCGCACCGGCCCGCTTTCCACGTGGCGGCCGGCATACATCACCACCACGCGGTCGCACATCTTGGCGACGATGCCGAAGTCGTGCGTGATGAAGATCAGCGCGAGATTCGTTGCCTCCTGGATCTCGCGCAGCAGGCGCAGGTACTGCGCCTGTATGGTGACATCCAGCGAGGTGGTGGGCTCGTCGGCGATGATGACTTTCGGCTCGCACGAGATGGCGATGGCGCCGACCACGCGCTGCTTCATGCCGCCGCTGATCTGGTGCGGGTAGTCCGAGACCCGCCGCTCGGGAGCCGCTACCCGCACCTGCTTCAGGGCATCGATCGCCCGCCGCACGCGCGAGCGCTTGTCATCGCCGGGGTGCTGATTCCTGATCGCCTCCATCAACTGGTTGCCGACCGTGAATACCGGATTGAGCGAAGTCTGGGGGTCCTGCAGAATCATGGAAATGCGGCGACCGCGGATCTGGCGCATCTCCTGCTCGGTCTTCTTGAGCAGATCCTCGCCTTCGAGCCGGATCGATCCCTTGACGATGCGGGCCGCGGGCTTGGGCTGCAGTTGCAGCAGCGACAGGGCCGTCATCGTCTTGCCCGAGCCCGATTCGCCCACGATGGCGAGCGCCTCTCCCTGCCGCAGATTGAAGCTCACCCCATCCACTGCCTTCACCGTGCCGAAACGGGTGAAGCAGTACGTGTGGAGGTCTTCCACTTCCAGTATGACGTCGCCGATTTGCCGGGCCATGCACCTAGCCTGCGCTATTTTTCATGAAAACGGGCCGCATGCAGCCGGCCCTCTTTCGAAGGGTTCATGAGTCATGCATCTGCCACCCGCAAGGGGAAGCGTCCTTCCCCTTGCAGCAGTGGCGGTGCGATCACTTGGCGATCTTGACCAGCTCGAAATGCGACGAGCGGCCGGCGGCGGGGCCCGGGTAGACCCAGCTGCCGACGGCTTTGGTGGCGAATACCTCGTTGCGGAACCAGAACAGCGGTATATCGGCGAACTCGTCCTGGATGCGGTCGCCGATCTTCTGCATCAGTTCATGGCGCTGCTTGAGGTCCGTCAACTTCAACACTTCGCTGAAGGTCTTCTCGATGAAGTCGTCCTCGAAGTGGTGGTTGGCGCCTTTGCTGAAATAGAAGTTGCGGACACCCGCCTCGGACGGCCGCCAGCCGATGATGTTCGGCCACATGATGTTGTGGGCCGGGGGCTGCTTCTTGCGATACACCGTGCGGATCTTGGACCAGTCCTGCATCTGTACCTGGGCGTTGACGCCGACGTTGCGGAAGTAGATCGCGAGCGCATCGGCGATGGCGGGGCCTTCCGACTCGCCCGGCTCGGTGAATGCCCAGATCTCGAACTTGAGCTGTCCGGGCCCGTAACCCGCCTCCTTCAGCAACTGCTTGGCCTTGTCGGGATTGTAGGCGTAGAGCTCGTTGAACCGGCTTTCCCACTTCGGGTTCCAGCCCTCGGACGTAGGCACCCAGAGCGACAGGTAGGCGAGAGACGCCCGCCCGGCGAACACCGTGTTCATCAGCTCCTTGCGGTTGATGGCCATGTTCAGGGCCTGGCGCACCTTCTTGTTGACGAAGGGAGCCTTCGGATTGAAATCCTTGTCGCCCGTGATGTAGTACTGACCGCCCATGTAAATCGAGATCCAGTCCACCGGCAGCGAGGACTGGAAACGCTTCAAGCCCCTTGCAATCGCATCCTTGTGCAGCTCGCGCGGCAGATCGGCGATCTGGACGTCGCCCGACAGCAGCAGGGCAAGACGGGTGGCTTCTTCGCGCGCGATGCGGAACTCCAGCTCCTCGTAGTCCACTTTGTGCCCGGACCAGTGCTTGTCATTGCGCTTGAAAACGATGTTGAGGCCCGTCTGCCGACTGGCGTACTGGAAATAGCCTGTCCCGGCGGGATTCTTTTCCCAGCCCTCCAGCCCTTCCTTGTCCCACTGCGCCTTGCTGCTGATGCGGAAGTCGCCGGAGCGCGCGAACGCATACAGATTGGTCGGCAGCGCGGGGGCCTTGAAGCGGAAGATGGCGGTGTGCTTGTCGGGGGTCCTTATTTCCTCGACCGTGCGCCAGAACGCGACCAGGGTCGCCGTCGAATCCGGGCGGATCAGCAGCGTGTGCGCATGCTTGATGTCCGCGGACGTGAACTCGCCGAACCCATTGTGGAACTGGACACCCTTGCGCAGGTGGAAAGTCCACTCCTTGAAGTCGGGGCTGATCTCCCACTTCGTCGCGAGCGCCGGGATGTAGTCTCCCGTCTTGGGATCCATTCCGACCAGCGTCTCCAGGAACGGCTCGAACTGGAGGTGGTCGGGACGCGAGATGGTCCAGAAGCGATTGCCCTCGTGGAAGCCGGCCGAGGCGAAGATCAGGCGCTTGACGCTTGCCGCCTGGGCCCCTTCGGGCATGAGCGCCGTGCCGAGGGCGGCCAGCGCCGCCATCAGCAGGCCTGCAAACACAGATACAAGTTTCGATTTCATAGCGACCTCCTCCTGAAGTGTTGTCAAAGATTTCGCAGCTTGGGATCGAGGTGATCCCGCAGCCAGTCGCCGAGCAAGTTGAGCGACAGCACCGTCAGCATGATGGCGATTCCGGGGAACATCGAGACCCACCACGCCGTGACGATCAGCTCCCGGCCGTCCGAAACCATGACGCCCCATGCCGGTTCGGCGCGCGGCAGCCCGGCGCCCAGGAAGCTCAGCGACGACTCGAGCAGGATGACGT
The DNA here is from genome assembly GCA_009377585.1 of Betaproteobacteria bacterium. NCBI lineage: Bacteria > Pseudomonadati > Pseudomonadota > Betaproteobacteria > Betaproteobacteria bacterium. The sequence goes on along the minus strand of WHTS01000027.1, from coordinate 8,804 downwards.
ATCCCACCTGCAGCGTCGCCAGGACGATGAGCGAATTGACCACGTTGGGAAACATGTAGCGGAACATGATGCGGGCGTGAGACGCGCCGGCCACGCGCGCGCGCGCGATGAAGTCGAGCTCCTTGATGGCGAGGGTTTCGCCGCGGACCAGGCGCGCATAGCGCGCCCACAGCAACACGATGAGCACCGTGATGACCGTCCCGAAGCTGGGCCCCACCGCGGCGACGAGGACGAGGGCGAGCAGGATCGTCGGCAGCGAGAGCGATATGTCCACCAGGCGCATGATCACGGCGTCCGTCCGTCCTCCGAAGTAGCCCGATATCAGCCCCAGCACGGTGCCGATGATGCCGCCGACGAAGATCGCGATCAGCGAGACCGTGAGAGAGACGCGCGCGCCGTAGATGATGCGGCTCAGCATGTCACGCCCGAGCTTGTCGGTCCCCAGCAGATGCTCCGCGGTTCCACCGTCCTGCCACACCGGCGGGGTCAGCCGGTGCGACAGCGTTCCCTGGAACGGGTCGTGGGGGGCGATCCACGGCGCGAAGGCGGCCGGAATCACGAGGAGGAAGAGGAGGATCGCAAGCGCAAACAGGGGATAGCGCTTGAACTTTGCCCACCCCTCGATGGCCCAGGGCGTCGCATACCAGGGGAGCGTTCGCGTCGATTGCAGCGGCATGGTTGAGCCTCCTTTGTACGCTTCACTGATACCGGATGCGCGGATCGAGATACGCATACATGACGTCGACCATCAGGTTGCACAGGATGAAGATGCCGGCGAACATGATCACGACGGCCTGCACCACCTGGAAGTCCCTCGACCGGACGGCGTCCACGACCAGCAGTCCTACGCCCGGCCAGGTGAACACGGTTTCGGTTATCACGGAGCCGGTCAGGAGCGATCCCGCGATGATGGCAAAAACGGTCAGCGGGGCGATCGAGGCATTGCGCAGGCAGTGCTTCCAGACGACCTTCCACTCCGGAATGCCCTTCACGCGGGCCAGCTTCACGAACTCGCTGTCGAGGACCTCGAGCATGGACGAGCGGACCAGCCGCATGATGACCGCGACCTGGAACCAGCCGAGCGTGATGGCGGGCAGGATGATATGGCTCAGTGTGCCGCGCCCGGAGGAGGGAAGCCAGCCCAGCAACACGGAGAAGATCCACATCAGCACGATCCCGAGCCAGAAGGCGGGCAGCGACTGGCCCAGAAGCGCTACGATCTTGGCCGAAGTATCCCAGTAGGTGCCTTTCGCGACCGCCGCCAGGACCCCTATGGGCAGGGCGAGAAGAATGCTGATGAACAGGGCGTAACCGGCCAGCTCCAGCGTGGCGGGCAGGCGCTCCGCCACCATGCCCATCGCCGATTGGCCCTGGTACTTGAGGGACTCGCCGAAATCGCCCTGCAGCGCCTTCTTGATGAAGATGATGTATTGCGTGGTGACCGGCTTGTCGAGGCCCCAGTGCTTTTCCAGCCGCTCGTAGTCCTCGGGCATGGCCTCGATCGGCAGCATCACGTCGAGCGGATTGCCGCTCATGCGCGCCAGGCCGAACACGATCAGGCTCATCACCCAGAGGGCGAGCAGGCTCTGCAAGAACCGGACCGCGATGAAACGCTGCATGCCTCCTCCTCGACTGGCGGTCCAATGCCGCCTGCCTCATTCGATGCTTCCTGCACCGTGCGCTCGAGCGAGCGGCGGTATCAGCGTCGATCAGGCGGTACTCAGCTCTATTGCACCACCCCGACCGGATTTACCGGCGGAGTGACCAGAGCAATGTAACTTGGGCGAGCAATGGTGCAACACGTCGCGGGCGCCGTGCAAGTGCACGAACCCAGGTGAAGTTATATGTACTACAGGTGCGGCGCAACCAATCATCGGGCGCATCGTACGCCTACTCGTGAAGCCGACGCTAGCAGGTTCCGTTCGTACGGGCAAGCCGAATCGAATGCCGGATTTTTTGCGCGCCGCCGCATCGGTGCCTGGCACAGGTTGAATTCATATACAGCCAGCGTTGGCCGCCTATTCCCGCGCC
>WHTS01000027.1:0-6143 GCA_009377585.1 Betaproteobacteria bacterium | reverse complement strand
CCGGCGGACAAGACGTTCAAGCAGCGCGGCCATCCCCAGGCCGGGCGCTTCCTCACCAAGCGCCTGCTGGAGGAAGGCATCGATATGTCGTATGCCTACAAGCCGCTGCACGAGGACGGCCTGGGCCATGCCTTCGCCAACACCCTGCTCTACCTGGATCTGGACCGCAACGGATTCGACGTTCCCGTGGTGCCGGTCGCGGTCAACTGTTATGGCAGCGCGGTGATTCGTTATCGCGGCGGCTTCAAGGAATATTCGGACCAACCGGACCCGCCCTCGCCCTCGCCGCGGCGCTGTTTCGAGATGGGCCAGGCCACCGCGCGCGTGCTCAAGGAGAGCCCGTGGCGGGTGGTGCTGATGGCCTCGTCGAGCTGGTCGCACGCGTTCCTCACGGAGAAGAACAACTGGATCTATCCCGACCTGGAGGCGGATCGCGCCATGCTGGAGAAACTGCGTGCGGGCGACTACATGGGCTGGAAAAACACCCCGTTGGCCCAGATGGAGCAAGCCGGGCAACAGGAGGTGCTCAACTGGGTATGCCTCGCCGGCGCCATGGCCGAGCTGAACTACAAGGCGCAGATTCTCGACTGGGTGGAAACCTGGATGTTCAACGCGCCCAAATGCCTGGCGGTGTTCGAGCCGGCGTAGGGCGCCGGGCAGGCCGTTCTCGCCGTCTTCGAGAATCTCTGGGAGCCGCTCGGCGACGCGAGGTCCGACCTACGCCTTTATCGTCACGCCGGCGAACGCGGGCGTCCAGGAGCTTCAACGGCATCCTATGGATTCCCGCCTACACGGGAATGACGTGATCCGGCCCATCCCCGCCCTGCCGCAAGGGCACACCGGCTGCTTGGTTCAGCGCTCCGAACCCGGCAGAAGGTGAAACATGCGCACGAAATTTCTCGGTGAAGGCGAAAGTCGCACGATCGCTCTCGTATTCGATACCGGCGACGAGGTGGTTTCGACGCTGGAGCGATTCGCGCAGGAGCAAGGTCTCGATGCGGCGCACTTCACGGCCATCGGTGCATTCAGTCGCGCGACTCTCGGCTATTTCAGCTGGGAGCAGAAGGAATACTTGAAGATTCCCGTGGACGAGCAGGTGGAGGTGTTGACGGCTGCGGGCGATATCGCCTTGCAGGAAGGCAAGCGCAAGGTGCACGCGCATGCCGTTCTGGGCCGGCGCGACGGCTCGACCCTGGGCGGGCATCTGCTGGAAGCGTACGTTCGGCCCACGCTGGAGCTGATGCTGACCGAATCGCCCGCGCACCTCAAACGCGCCCACGACCCTGAGACCGGGCTCGCGCTGATCCGAATCGAATCGTGACTGCCGCGCGCCGCGTCGTGGCCATTACCGGCGCCAGTGCCGGCGTCGGACGGGCCCTCGTCCGCGCGTTCGCCGCCGACGGCGCCGACGTGGGTCTCATCGCAATGGCTGCGCAGCGGCTGAAGGGCGCCCGCGATAGCCGGGAAGCGACTGCGCGGGAACCGACTGCAATCGTAGGTACCATTGAGGACCCGGCAATACGACGCCCGCGAAAGGAACTACGAATGCAGACCCCGTCCGAAATCCTCTTCGAAGTGCGCGGCTCCTGCGCCCTCATCACCATCAATCGGCCCGAGCAGCGCAACGCGATCAATCTCGCGGCCTGCGCGCAGATCGAGCAGGCCTTCAGGCGCTTCGATTCCGACCCCCAGCTCAGGGTGGCCATACTCACCGGCGCCGGCGACAAGGCGTTCTCGGCCGGTCGGGATCTCAAGGAAATCGCGGCGCAGGGCGAGGCACCGATACCGCTGTTGCCCACGCTCGGCGACACCATGCACGTGAGCAAGCCCGTCATCGCCGCGGTGAACGGCGTGGCAATCGCCGGCGGCTGGGTGTTCGCTCAGATGTGCGACCTGTGCATTGCCGCCGACAACGCGACCTTCGGCATCACCGAGCCCAAGCTCGGACGCGGCGTGGCATGGTCGCCACCGATGATCCACATGATCGGCAGCCGCCTGGCGCTCGAGCTGATGCTGACGGGAAAAACGATCAGCGCGCAACGCGCCTACGAGATCGGCTTCGTGAACCGGGTGGTGCCGCGCGCCGAGCTGATACCGGCGGCGTTGACGATGGCGGACGAGATCGTCGAATGCGCGCCGCTCTCGGTCATCGCCGTGCGCCAGGTGGTGCGGCACACGCTCAACATGGGCCTGGATGCGGCGCTGGAAGTCGGCAAGCAGGTCTGTGCGCCGCTGCCCGTGAGCGAAGACGCGAGAGAAGGCGCAACGGCCTTCAAGGAGAAACGCAAGCCGCGCTGGAAAGGCAGGTAATTTTACTTTTCGGGTCGGATGTTCGATTCCCGGATCACGCGCCGCCACTTTTCGATCGTCTCCCGGTTGAGCTTCGCGAACTGTTCGGGCGGGCCGGCGGCGATCGCCAGGCCTTCGTTCTTGAACCGGGCTTGCGCCTCGGGTGTGGCGAGCAGCTTGGCAATGGCGCTGTTCCAGCGCATGACGATGGCCTTCGGTAAGTTCTTCGGCCCCCACATCGCATACCAGTGGCTCGCTTCATAGCCGGGCACGGTCTCGCTCACGGCGGGCACGTCGGGCAGAAACGGCGAGCGTTTCGCGGTGGTGACCGCAAGCGCGCGCACGCGCCTCGATTTAACGTGCGGCATGCTCGGCACCATGCTCATGGCAGTGGCCTGGATCTCGCCGCCGACGATCGCCGTCATGGCCGGTGCGCCGCCTTTGTACGGCACCGCCACCATGTTCGTCTTCGTCATGAGCTTGAAGAGCTCGAGCGCGAGGTGCACGTTGCTGCCCGCGCCGACCGTGGCGAAGTTGATCTTGCCCGGATTCGCCCGTGCGTAGTCGATCAGGCCCTGAATATTGGTCACGTTGATGCTGGGGTGGGCGGTGAACAACAAGCCCGTCGTGCCGAGCAATATGACCGGCGTGATGTCGTTGATCGGGTCGAAATTCGGCGGCCGGTACGCCGAGGTCGCGGCATACGTGGCGGAAACGATGATGAACGTGTAGCCATCCGGCTCGGCGCGCACCGCCATCTCGGCGCCGATGTTTCCGCCCGCGCCGGGACGATTGTCCACCACGATCGGCTGCCCGAACGATTCCGTCAGGCGCGTGCCGATGTAGCGCGCGAGCGTGTCCGTGCCGCCGCCGGGTGAGAATGGCGTGATCAAGCGGATCGGCTTGGCCGGATAACTTTGCGGCCATGCATTCGTGCCCAGAATGCAGGCAGCCACGGCAACGGCGAACAACGCACTTCTCTTCATCTGGCCCTCCTCCATGACAACGGCGTGAACCGCGGTGGCAGCGGGGCGAACCGGTCGCGCTGAGCGCGACCGGCGTGGCATGCCAGGCACGCTGTGCTGACTGCGGCCGCCGCTCCTATGATAAAGGGCAAGGCGTTTGCGGTTCGTCGCGGCGTGTCGATCGTGCCATGACACATCGTCGCCGTGCGTGCGATTCATGTCGGCGTTCGATACTATCGCCCGGTTTTCCGTACGGCCGAAAGCAGGTGCCGGCTATCCTGTTCGAGCTTTCCGCAAAATGCGGGAGGTGCCGTGTTTTCGTATCACGACGCATGCGTTCGGGGGAATTCTCGTATCATATTGACTAGACGAGATATTCTTCCGGTTCGCACCCCCATTGAATAACCCTCGGTTTGCGGTTTGTGCAGCGTTCTGTTTAGCGCGTGTCCAGCCCACCGGCCAGGTAGATGTTGAATGTGATCGTCGGCACTCCACGGTGCGCCCGGGGGATTGGACTGGCTCATCACATGGCTTCGAGGATGCGTGGGGTGCCAAGCCTTCGAGCCGCGATGCTGGCGGCGGTGTCGAACTTCACCGAAGGCGCCGAACTGTCGAGCCTCGACGATTGAAGGCTGGGGGCTCCCGTTATGGGATTCCCCATAGCGCTGTCAATGCGCGCGGCCACGTCACGCACAACCTCATCAGCCGGGCGCCGCCAAGGTCGTCATCGCCGCCCACCGGGGGAAGGTGAGCCACTTGTGCCCACCTGCCAGACGACGGCCCCCCGGTAGTGGACGGGACATCGGGGCGTTAGCATCTCACCGGCGTTTCAAATCGCCGCGCCTCGTAACTATGCGCCCTTCGTCGTCGTACAGGTACTCGCCGCGTGTGGCGCCTGGGACGGAACCGATCAACAGCGCGCGGCCCGCGCCGTAGACGCCCTCGCCGATTGCAGCGTCAGCGCGAGATCGGTTCAGAGCCGCAGTGTCCTGCATGCCCATGGCTTGGAGCTCGCCCTTGTACAGAATGTTCATCTTGTCCATTTCCGCTTCAGCGGCGCTTTGCTCCAGGACATCCAAAGGACTGCCCTCAAGGTCCACGCCTGCCGCTCCGTAAGCTGCTCGAGCCGCACCGATGCGTTGCCTGGCTCGACGGTCTAGCGTTTGTGCGTCCGCGGCCGCGCCGGCCCGGGACACCTGCGCGTTGCGCTCGGCTACCTGCGCGTTGTACTTGGCGGCGTTGGCCTGAGAGCTCGCGCCCGAGATGGCCCCGGCGACTGAGAACGCGGTACCTGCTATTTGAAGAAACGGGGTGATGGCTGCCATGGCTTATTTTCCTTTCACGTTACGGTCGAAGAGACGTTGGGCTTGCATGTATAGCTGCGCGATGACATTGGCGTTCGCCTGCACGCCCGGCATGGCGTTGAGCACCGCCTTCAATCCCGGCTTGGCTTCGTCAATCTCGTGAACCAGGCGCTTCGCCAATTCGATGTTGGCGCTGGTTTTCTCTCCCCACATTTTTTCGAGGATGCCGCGCTGCTGGTCGGCATAGGTTTGGAATTGCGCGTCGGTCATGTTGCGGGTAATGGCGTCGGCCCGGGCGCCCTCGCGGAGAATGTGGCTGCCAATCTCGCGCGGGAGTCCGCCGACGCTGAGGGCTTCACCGAAGTATTGCGCCGCCCTCGTTTCGTTGGGCCCGTGGTTGCCTGCCTCGTCGGTGATGACCGGCATCTCGTACTCGTGCGGCTGCGCGGGTTTGAAGGCTGCGTCAATCTCCTGCGCCGTCGCGTCCGGGGCGGGCACGGTCGGATCGATCGAAGTCGATGTCTCGCCCGGATACGCTTTTTGCATGAGGCTATCGAACTCCATACGCGCTTGCGCGTCGCGGTTCGCCCACCGCTTCGCCCACTCGGGATCCTTGCGTAACGCGGCTATGCGCGTTTGAGCTTGCTCCGCGACCGTGGGGCCGGCAGGGGCGTCGGATGACATGGTGCCGTCGTTGGGATTGAAACTCCCGGGATAGGCGGCTTGGTGCAACTGATGCATCCGCTGACGTGCATCCGCATTGCCGCTCCCCCATGAGGACTGAAAAGCGGGGTCGGACTTTAACTTGGCGATTTCGGCGCGGGCTTGACCTGCGTCAACCGCGGCCGACGTGGGTGTGTTGCTGGGTGCGTCGTTCATGATGCTTTCCTCTCTCAAGTAAGACCAAAAAATCGGTGCGATATTCGCAACATGTTGCTACTATGACAACGGCATTGACGCCCCGGGGCGATTCGTGCATGATCCGCCCCCACGGTGCCAATTCCGGCGCCGTGCAAACAGGAGCAAAGCCGTGCAAACATCCCGCAAGCCGATCCAACTTAGGCCGGTCGTAAGCAAGCCCCGTCTGCCCCTTAAGCCCGGCAGTCCCAACTATCCGCATGTCCTCGCACCGTACGCCGTGTTCGAACTGGACACCCGCGGGGCCGTCGCCACTATCGCGGCATTGACGGAGAGCATGAGCGCCTTCGTGGCCACGCTTCACGATCCCGAACTGGGCATCGACATCAACGCCTTGTCGAGCGACGCGCGAGAGGGGCTGGCGGAAGTAACCGATCAATTGCATGCTGCCGGGCTCCTGAATCCGTTCATCCGAAAGGACGGCTCCATCACGCTGTACTAGCCTTCGCTCTTGGGCGTAACGGACGGCTCGATGCGGTCGCGGTAATACCGCGCCCACTTCGCGTCGTCTGGGGTCATGAACCCCGTGGATCTCATGCCGGGCCAGCCCCGGCAGGCGTAGCCTATGATCCCCGTCAAGCGCAAGTTCGCGCCGGCGGTCTCGGTCGACAGGTCCATTTCCGGCAAGCCCACCTTGCGGCGCAGACTGTTGCGCATGCCCATGGCC